>NZ_JBEYXJ010000132.1:0-20551 GCF_040645015.1 Streptomyces sp. NPDC046881
GCTCGGGCCGGTGCGTCTCCCCCCCTCGGACCGGCCCGTTTTTTGTGGGCGTGGTCCGCGGCCGGCCCGGCACCCGGCCGCGCGGACACGACCGGAGGCCACGCGTCGGGACGCGTCGGCACCGGCCCGGACCGGCCCGTACGAACCGGCCTGGCCCGCCCCGGTCCCGGCGCCGCCCGCGCCCCGCGAAAACCCCGCGCCGGAACCAAGTCCCGAACAGCGGTAGGCTCAACGGCTCCGGCACCCCTACCCCGCGCCCAACCCCCGGAGGGTCACGTGAACCTGCGCGACAAGCTGCGCGGCCTGCTCGTCAGGCTCTACGCACGCCGGGTGGAAGGTCACCTGGACCACGCTCAGGTGCCCAAGCACATCGGCGTCATCATGGACGGCAACCGCCGCTGGGCGAAGGCGTCCGGCTCCAGCACCGTCCACGGGCACCGGGCCGGTGCCGAGAAGATCGAGGAGTTCCTCGGCTGGTGCAGCGAGACCGACGTCGAGGTCGTCACCCTGTGGCTGCTGTCCACCGACAACTTCGACCGGCCGCAGGAGGAACTCGTCCCCCTGCTCGGCATCATCGAGGACGTCGTGCGCACCCTCGCCGCCGACGGCCGCTGGCGGGTGCACCACGTCGGCACGCTCGACCTGCTGCCCGCGCAGATGCAGACGGCGCTGAAGGAGGCCCAGGAGGCCACCGCCCACATCGACGGGATAACCGTCAACGTGGCCATCGGCTACGGCGGCCGGCAGGAGATCGCCGACGCCGTGCGCTCCATGCTGCTCGACGCGCACGACAAGGGCGTGGCGATGGAGGACCTCGCCGAGTCCGTCGACATCGACATGATCGGCCGTCACCTCTACACCGGGGCCCAGCCCGACCCGGACCTGGTGATCCGCACCAGCGGCGAACAGC
Organism: Streptomyces sp. NPDC046881; assembly: GCF_040645015.1. Taxonomy (NCBI): domain Bacteria; kingdom Bacillati; phylum Actinomycetota; class Actinomycetes; order Kitasatosporales; family Streptomycetaceae; genus Streptomyces; species Streptomyces sp. NPDC046881. The sequence goes on from NZ_JBEYXJ010000132.1 coordinate 911, forward strand.
GGTTGTCCGGATTCATGCTCTGGCAGACCGCTCACTCGGAGTACTACTTCTGCGAGGTCTTCTGGCCGGCGTTCCGGAAGGTCGACTTCCTGCGTGCGCTGCGCGACTACGCCGCACGTCACCGCCGCTACGGCGGCTGACCCGCCCGCCCCGCCCCGTCGCCGCCCGGTGACGGGGCGTTGCGTTTACCCCGCTCGGCGGGGATGTAACGAGGAGTTCACCGGCGCGCTGTTGGCCGCATTTGCATGGCGGCGCATGTTCGAGGGCATAAGCCAAACAGGTCGACACCCGATCCACGGGCGTCGGATCTCAGCGGGCGGCACGGGGCCGTCCGCCCGGGAGGCCCTTTGCACCAGCCCGACTGTGCGGTCACAGCACGGAAGCAGCCGCGAGGGGCCGGTTCGCGGCCCGTCGTGCGCGGGGGCCAGACACCGGTCCAGGATCACTTCGTCGCTCCCCGACCTCATCCGAGGGGGTACGTCCTTCCGTGGTGACCAGCACAAAGCGCCATCTGCCAGACCGGCGCACGTATGTTCTCGACACCAGCGTCCTGCTGGCCGACCCGAACGCCCTGACCCGCTTCGACGAGCACGAGGTCGTGCTCCCCATCGTGGTGGTCACGGAACTGGAGGCCAAGCGGCACCATCCCGAACTCGGCTACTTCGCCCGGCAGGCCCTGCGCCTGCTCGACGACTACCGGGTCCGGTACGGCCGTCTCGACGCCCCCATCCCGATCGGGGACCTCGGCGGCACGATCCGTGTCGAGCTCAACCACTCGGACCCCAGCGTGCTGCCCACCGGCTACCGCCTGGGGGACAACGACTCCCGCATCCTCGCGGTGGCCCGCAACCTGCAGGCCGAGGGGTTCGACGTCACCGTCGTGTCGAAGGACCTGCCGCTCAGGATCAAGGCGTCCTCGGTCGGCCTCCTCGCCGAGGAGTACCGGGCCGAACTCGCCATCACGGAGAACTCCGGCTGGACCGGGATGACCGAACTCACCCTGCCGGGCGAGCAGGTGGACATCCTCTTCGAGGAAGGACACGTGTACGTCCCGGAGGCGGCCGACCTGCCGGTGCACACGGGGCTGACCCTCCAGTCCGAGCGCGGCAAGGCGCTCGGCCGGGTCACCGCCGAGGGCAACGTCCGGCTGGTGCGCGGCGACCGGGAGGCGTTCGGCATCAAGGGCCGCAGCGCCGAGCAGCGCATCGCGCTCGACCTGCTGCTCGACCCGGACGTAGGCATCGTCTCGATGGGCGGCCGGGCCGGCACCGGCAAGTCGGCGCTGGCGCTGTGCGCGGGCCTGGAGGCGGTCCTGGAGCGCCGCCAGCACCAGAAGGTGATGGTCTTCCGGCCGCTGTACGCCGTCGGCGGGCAGGAGCTGGGCTATCTGCCGGGCACCGAGGCGGAGAAGATGAGCCCGTGGGCGCAGGCCGTCTTCGACACGCTCTCGGCGGTCACCAGCCGCGAGGTCATCGAGGAGGTCACCGCGCGCGGGATGCTGGAGGTGCTCCCGCTCACCCACATCCGCGGGCGCTCGCTGCACGACGCGTTCGTGATCGTGGACGAGGCGCAGTCCCTGGAGAAGAACGTGCTGCTGACCGTTCTGTCCCGGATCGGCGCCAACTCGCGGGTCGTTCTGACCCATGACGTGGCACAGCGGGACAATCTGCGTGTGGGCCGCTACGACGGGGTGGTTGCCGTCGTGGAGAAGCTGAAGGGGCACCCCCTCTTCGCGCACGTCACGCTGACGCGGTCCGAGAGGTCCCAGATTGCCGCCCTTGTGACCGAAATGCTGGAGGACGGCCACATCTGACAGGGGCTGACGGCGACGGGCGCCGTCCGGCAAAGGTCAAGAGCCTAGCCGGGCGGCGCCTTCGTGCGTGGGGCTTTCCTGAAATCCCCGGGGACAAACGGGATGTGAGCTTTCACACGCAACACAGAATTGCCACGCGGCGTCGGGTTACGGCAGAGTCTCACTCCTGTCAGGCCCCGCATACGACACACCTGTACCCCCAGCGGTACAGCACCACCCAGGCACCACCAACTCCATAGAGTTCGTCGTATGCCGCCCGAGCACCACGCGGCGCTCCCTTCCGGGGAGTTGCCCACCGGGCCCGCGCCTCCCGTGACCCCGCAGTTGGGAGGCCAGTGTCAGGGGCACGATTGCGTCCGCCAGGGTCACCGAAGCGGGCGATGCTGGAAGGAAACCGTGTGAGCCGGATTTCGGTCCGGGGATTCGCAGTGGCCTCGGCCACCGCGGTCACCGCTGTCGGAAGCGTCGTCGGCGTTGCCTCGGGCAGCACCGCGCAGACCAACGACGCCGAGGCTACGGCAGCCGACACCACGCTCCTCGCGGACATACCCGCGGGTCAGCAGGCGCAGGTGCAGGCCGCTTCCCTGACGCAGCAGGCCGACGCCCAGGCCATCGCCGCGGACGTGAGCGCCAAGAAGGACGCCGAGGAAGCCGCCCGCAAGGCAGCCGCCGAGACGGCGATCGCCAAGAAGGAGGCCGCCGAGGAGGCGGCCGCCAAGGCCGCCAAGGAGGCCAAGGAGCGCGCCGAGGCGAAGACCGCGGCCAGCCGTGGCACCGACGTCCGCGACTCCTCCAGCTTCCCGACCCAGAGCAGCTACACCGTGGCGCAGATCCAGGCGATGGCGCGTCAGATGGTGGCCGGCGGCCAGTACCAGTGCTTCAGCAACATCGTGGACCACGAGTCCAGCTGGAACTACCGTGCGGTGAACGCCTCCTCCGGTGCCTACGGCCTCTTCCAGGCCCTGCCCGGCTCCAAGATGGCCTCCGCCGGCGCCGACTGGCAGACCAACCCGGCCACGCAGATCAAGTGGGGCCTCAACTACATGAACAGCCGCTACGGCAGCCCGTGTGAAGCCTGGTCCTTCTGGCAGGCCAACCACTGGTACTAGGAGTCCCGCCGGATCCGGTCGGCCCCTCTCAACCTCGCGCAGCCCCTCCCCGTCCTCAGGGGAGGGGCTTTCGCCCTGTACGGTCGTATCCGAACGGCTCCCGGGGGGAGTGATGGCGAGCACCCGGGGACGCGGGGGAAGAGGACGGATCATGTCGCGAGTGCCAGGGTGGCTCGGCCGGCTGGGAGCCGGTCTCACCGAGATGAGCGAGCGCCTCGACGAGCGCCGCGCCGAGGTGGAGAAGGACGAGACCGACCACCCCGACCACGCCCGGCGCGGCGAGCGCGCCGAGCACGGTGAACCGGCGGCCCCCGCCGACGCAGCCGCTCCCGCCGACGCCGCCCCGCCCGTCCGCCGGCCCGCGCCGCCGTCCGGCCGCCGCCCCGACCCGGCCGAGGCCGTGCCCTGGGGGGTCCGGGTCGCCGCCGAGGCCGGCTGGCGGCTGCTGGTGCTGGCCGGCACCGTCTGGGTGCTGATGCGGGTCATCACCGCCGTGCAGCTGGTGGTGTTCGCCTTCGTCATCGCGCTGCTGGTGACCGCGCTGCTCCAGCCGACGGTCGCCCGGCTCACCCGGCGCGGGGTGCCGCGCGGCCCGGCCACCGCGCTCACCGCCATCTCCGGCTTCGTCGTCATCGGCCTGATGGGCTGGTTCGTGACCTGGCAGGTCATGGAGAACATCGACACGCTCTCCAGCCAGATCCAGTCCGGCATCGACGATCTGCGCGACTGGCTGCTGAAGAGCCCCTTCCACGTCACCGACAAGCAGATCAACCAGATCGCCAAGAACCTCCGCGAGGCGATCGGCGCCAACACCGACCAGATCACCTCCGCGGGCCTGGAGGGCGTTCAGGTCATCATCGAGGCGCTCACCGGCATCCTGCTGGTGTTCTTCTCCACGCTCTTCCTGCTCTACGACGGCAAGCGGATCTGGGAGTGGTTCCTGAAGCTGGTGCCCGCGGCCGCCCGCCCGGGCGTGGCCGGCGCCGGCCCGCGCGCCTGGCGCACCCTGACCGCCTACGTCCGCGGCACGGTCCTGGTCGCCCTCATCGACGCCATCTTCATCGGCATCGGCATCTACTTCCTGGACGTGCCGATGGCCGTACCGCTGGCCGTCTTCATCTTCCTGTTCTCGTTCATCCCGCTGGTCGGCGCGGTCGCCTCCGGCGCGCTGGCAGTGATCGTGGCCCTCGTGACCCAGGGCGTCTTCACCGCCGTCATGACCCTCGTCGTGGTCCTGGCGGTCCAGCAGATCGAGGGGCACGTCCTGCAGCCGTTCATCCTCGGCCGCGCGGTCCGCGTCCACCCGCTGGCGGTCGTGCTGACGGTGGCCGCCGGCGGCATGGTGGCCGGCATCGGCGGCGCGGTGGTGGCCGTACCGCTGGTGGCGGTGACGAACACGGTGGTCGGGTACCTGCGGCAGTATTCGCAGGAGCACCAGGGGCACGGCTCGGCCGAGGCCCTGGGGGAGAACGCGGAAGACCCCGCCCACCAGGGGTGAGCGGGGTCCTCGGCAGCGGGTGGCCTACTCGGCCAGGACCGCCTCGGCGTCCAGCGTGACGCCGACCGCCTGCACCACGGAAGCGATCTTGAATGCTTCCTGGACGGTCTCGCGCTCCACGCCCGCCTTGCGCAGCACCTGCTCGTGCGAGTCCAGGCACATGCCGCAGCCGTTGATGGCGGAGACCGCGAACGACCACAGCTCGAAGTCGACCTTCTCCACGCCCGGGTTGCCGATGACGTTCATCCGCAGGCCCGCGCGCAGGGTGCCGTACTCGTGGTCGGACAGCAGGTGCCGGGTGCGGTAGAAGACGTTGTTCATCGCCATGATGGCGGCGGCCGACTTGGCGGCCTGGTACGCCTCCGGCGAGAGGTTCGCCTTCGCCTCCGGCTCCAGCTCACGCAGCACGATCGGGGAACGGGAGGCGATGGCGGTCGCCAGCACCGTGCCCCACAGCTGCTGCGCCGGCAGCTCCGAGTTGCCGATGACCGAGCCCAGGTTGAGCTTCAGGTCCTTGGCGTAGTCCGGGATCCGGGACTTCAGGGAGTCGAGCGACACGGGTCACTCACCAGCCAGCAGCGCGACCGGGTCGAGGGTCTGCTCGCCCTTGGTCCAGTTGCAGGGGCACAGCTCGTCGGTCTGCAGGGCGTCCAGGACCCGCAGGACCTCCTTGGGGTTACGGCCCACGGAACCGGCGGTGACCATCGTGAACTGGATCTCGCGGTTCGGGTCGACGATGAAGACGGCGCGCTGCGCGAAGCCGTCCTCGCCCTCGATGCCGAGGTCGCGCATCAGCTCGTGCTTGGAGTCCGCCATCATCGGGAACGGCAGGTCGGTCAGGTCCGGGTGGTCCTTGCGCCAGGCGTGGTGGACGAACTCGGAGTCACCGGAGAAGCCGAGGATCTGGGCGTCGCGGTCGGCGAACTCGTCGTTCAGCTTCCCGAACGCGGCGATCTCGGTCGGGCACACGAACGTGAAGTCCTTGGGCCAGGCGAAGACCACGAGCCACTTGCCCTCGTAGGACTTGTGGTGGATCTGCTCGAACTCCTTGCCCTTCTCCAGCGAGACGCAGGCGGTCAGTTCGAACTCGGGGAACTTGTCACCGACAGTGAGCACACGCTCTCCTTGCAGCGAAGAAACTTCCCTTTTGGGGCGTTTCCCATGGGTTGGACGTTGTTGATGTTGGCACAGGGCGCATTGATTAGGGAAATAGCTACACTCGGTCATGTTGATCGGAGGTGGCTATCAGTGAGTATGGGCAACGGCAAGCGGAGACAGCCGAGCCTGGCGCAGCTGCGGGCGTTCGCCGCCGTGGCCGAGCACCTGCACTTCCGGGACGCGGCCGCGGCCATCGGGATGAGCCAGCCCGCCCTGTCGGGTGCCGTCTCGGCCCTGGAGGAGACCCTCGGCGTGACCCTCCTCGAGCGTACGACCCGCAAGGTGCTGCTCTCGCCCGCGGGGGAGCGGCTCGCCGTGCGCGCCAAGGCGGTGCTGGACGCGGTGGGCGCGCTGCTGGAGGAGGCCGAGGCGGTCCGGGCGCCGTTCACGGGCGTCCTGCGCCTCGGGGTGATTCCCACCGTGGCGCCGTACCTGCTGCCGGCCGTGCTGCGGCTGGTGCACGAGCGCTACCCGGACCTCGACCTCCAGGTGCACGAGGAGCAGACCGCCAACCTGATCGACGGCCTGAACTCCGGCCGACTCGACCTGCTGTTGCTGGCCGTACCGCTCGGCGTGCCCGGGGTCGTCGAACTCCCGCTGTTCGACGAGGACTTCGTGCTCGTCACCCCGCTCGACCACTGGCTCGGCGGCCGGGAGGGCATCCCGCGCGAGGCGCTGAAGGAGCTGAACCTGCTGCTCCTGGACGAGGGCCACTGCCTGCGCGACCAGGCCCTGGACATCTGCCGGGAGGCTGGCCGCGAGGACGCGCCGGTCACCACCACGGCCGCCGGACTGTCCACGCTGGTCCAGCTGGTGGCCGGCGGCCTCGGCTGCACCCTGCTGCCGCGCACCGCGCTGAAACTGGAGACTGCCCGCAGCAGCCAGCTGCTGACCGGCTACTTCGCCGAGCCTGCCCCGACCCGCCGGGTCGCCTTCGCCATGCGCGCGGGCGCGGCGCGCTCCGCGGAGTACGAAGAGTTGGCAGGGGCGTTGCGGGAGGCGTTGCGCGCGCTGCCGGTACGGGTGCTGGACGAGGACGCGTGAGACACCCGGCCGGTACCTCGGACGGGTGTCTCGGCGTGCAGGCCGCCTGTTTGTCTCGCGCGCCGGTTCCGGGGGTCCGGGCCGGTGAGGTGAGTCGGCGGCGGCTGCTCTCGGTGCGGGGGCCGGGCATTCACGCGTGAGTCGGTTGCGCGGACCGGGTCCCGCGCGCAGGTTTCCTGCCCGTTCTGCGGGTGACGGCGGTGGTCGCTGCCGGGCGGGTGCGGGCAAGGGCGTGTGAGACACCCGGCCGGTACCTCGGACGGGTGTCTCGGCGCGCAGGCCGCCTGTTCGTCTCTCGCGCGCCGGTTCCGGGTGTCCGGGCCGGTGAGGTGAGTCGGCGGCGGCTGCTCTCGGTGCGGGGGCCGGGCATTCACGCGTGAGTCGGTTGCGCGGACCGGGTCCCGCGCGCAGGTTTCCTGCCCGTCCTGGGGGTGACGGCGGTGATCGCTGCCGGGGCGGGTGTGGGCGGTCGGTCAGGCGGCCGGTCGTCCGGGCGGGGGCCCGGTGAGGTCGGTGCGGGCCACGGCCAGGCCCACGCAGATCACCTGTTCCTCGCTCGCGCGCCAGGCCCAGGCGTCCGGGGCGGCGAGCACGTCCGGCACGTCCGCCGCGGCCACCGGGTGGGCGTCCGGGAGGTACGCCCAGCCCGCGGCCCGGACGAGCCGGACCAGGCCGGCCCGGTGCCAGTGCGCGACGAGCGGGGCGAAGCGCGGGACGTGCCGCCGCCACTCCGCCTCGTCCTCACCGTCCGTCCAGTCGGCCAGGAGGGCCCACAGGGGTGAGCCCTCCACGGCGTTGACGAGCAGGCAGTACTCGTCGTCCGCCCAGGTCACCGCGGCCTCCATTCCTACTCCGTGCGCAGCCCGTCCGGCCGCATCAGCCGGATCAGCGGTGGCAGGCTCAGCAGGGTGACCGCGGCGACCACCGCCGCGCCGGCGCCGGCCATGGACAGCACGCTCGCCCAGTCGACGCTCACCGCGGTGTCCGTCATCTTCAGCAGCACCGCCCCGAGGGTCAGGCCCACCACGGAGGCCAGCAGCAGTCCCAGCGCGATCGGTACCGCCGTCTGCCACAGCACCGACAGGCCCAGTGTGCGGCGCCGGGTGCCGAAGGCGAGCAGGGACGACAGCAGCTTGCGCCGCTCGCGCAACTGCTCCAGCTGGGAGACCAGCAGGCTCGCCCCGATCAGCGCCAGCACACAGACCGCGCCGATGAACAGGCCGGTGCGCAGGGAGGTGTACCGGTTGGACTGCTCGGTGGCCGCCCAGGTCCACGGGTAGGCGAGGGGATCGACACGGGCGGCGGTGGTGCGCACGTACTCCTGGGCGTCCGGTACCGACTCGTCCAGGCGCAGGAAGACCTGGCCGTGCAGCACGGGGACGGCCTTCGCGGGCAGGGCCGAGGGGGTGACCAGCAGGCCGGTCGGGTCGCTCTGCAGCGAGTCCTTGCGCACGGGGGCCGTGGGGACCCTGGCCGGCAGCGTCCAGCGGATCTCCCGGCCGCGCACCTCGCCCTCGGTGGGGTCGATCCACAGCCGCGTGCCCGGCCGCATGAGGGGCCGGATCCCGCCCATGTACTCGGGGTCGTAGCCCGGGTTGTCCAGGGCGAACACGTCGCCGTCGCGGCAGGAGGGCAGATGGGCGATCTCCCGGAGCGCGGCACAGTCGCCGACGGTGAAGCCGGCCGTGACCTCGGGGTCCCGGCGCTTGGCACCGGCCTGCGCGCTGGACAGCGTCACCGACGTGCGTACGCCCTTGGTCCGGGCGAACTCCGTGCGGGCGGTGTCCAGTCGGCCGTGGTCGGACAGGTTGACCTCCATCTGGGCCCGGCCGGGGTCCTTCCCGGTCTCCCTGGTGTACTGGCTCTCCACGCCCGCGAACAGCATCTGCAGCGCGATCGCGCCGGCCACCGCCACCGCGATGCCGTTGACCATGCGGGCGGCCGTGCCACTGCTCAGCTGCAACCGGCGTACCGCCAGCTGCCAGGAGACCGAGCCGCCGCCGAGCCGGCCGACGACCGCTTCCACGAGCCACGGCAGCAGCGCGGTCACACCGACCAGGATCAGGAGCACGCCTCCGATGACCAGGTACTCGTTGAAGTCGCCGTTCTCGCGGCCGTTGCCGATCATCGGGTACAGCATCGCCAGGCCCGCCAGCGGCAGCAGCAGGCGCCACCACAGGCGCCGCCGGGCCTGCTTGGCCGTGCGCACCACACCGAGGGGCTCGACCACCACCCCGCGCATGGCGAGCAGCGTCACCAGCACGGCGGATGCCGGAACCGCCACCGCGACCAGCGCGGCCAGTGTCGGGGAGGGGTCCAGATAGCTCGGGAAGAAGCTCTCGCCCATGACCTCGGCGGAGCCCGCCACCTGGCGTCCGATCAGGAAGAACACCGTACCGACGACCAGTCCGAGCAGCGCCCCGGCCAGCGCCTCGCCGGCCGCGATCCGCCGGGTCATCCGGCTGTCGGAGCCCACCAGCCGCAGCGCGGCCAGCCGGCGGTCGCGCCGCTCGCCGCCGAACCGCACGGCCGCGGCGATGAACACGGCGACCGGCATCAGCAGCACCACGAACACGACCAGCGTCATCATGATGAGCACCGGGTCGGCCTTCTCCGGCGTCGGATCGGGATTGCCGAACTCCTTCAGCCGGTCGACCCGCGTGCCGCCCGAGTGCGGCACGAGACCGTCGGCGCCCGCGTAGTAGGCGAGTTCCTGCGAGCCGATCAGCCCGCTGTCACCGATGCTGCCGGTGATCCGGTAGGGGATCCGCTCGCGCAGCAGCTTCGCCCCGTCCGAGTCGAGCAGCCTCTTCAACGCGGGCGAGACCACCATCTCGCCCTTCGCCGGGAAGCGGCCGACGCCGGGCGGCAGCGGGGCCTTCGCCCCCTCCGGCTCCAGCAGCCGGCCGCGGATGCCCTTGCCGTGCCACGACGTGTCGGTGACCGCGACCAGCACGGTGTCGTCCGCCTTGGCGACGGTCCAGGCGGCCGAGTAGTCCTGGCGGGCGTCCTCCACCCGGTTCCGGGCGGCCAGGATGTTGGGCAGCGCCGTCGTCAGCAGCAGCAGCGCCACGCCCAGGCCGACGCCGACCGCCGTCAGCAGCATCCGGACCCAGCCCTCGCGTCCGCCGGTGAAGGCGAACCGGACGCCCAGACCCAGGTCCCTGCTCCACTGCCGCACGTTCATATGGCCCGCTCCATGTCCCGGGACCTGCCGTCGCGTACGACGATCTCCCGGTCGGAGTAGGCGGCCACCCGGGCCTCGTGCGTGACCAGCACGACGGCCGCGTTGGTGGAGCGCGCCGCGTCGGTCAGCAGCTCCATCACCCGCTCGCCGTTGAGGGAGTCGAGCGCGCCGGTCGGCTCGTCGGCGAAGATCACCCGGGGCTCGGTGACCAGCGCCCGCGCCACCGCGACCCGCTGGCCCTGGCCGCCGGAGACCTCGCCGGGCCGTTTGCCCCCGAGGTCGTCCACCTCCAGCCGCTCCATCCAGGCCAGCGCGGCCCGCTCGGCCTCCTTGCGGGGGCGGCCGTTCAGCCGGAGCGGCAGCGCCACGTTCTCGACGCAGGTCAGTTCCGGGACCAGTTGGCCGAACTGGAAGACGAAGCCGAACTCGCTGCGGCGCAGCGCGCTGCGCTCGGCGTCGCTCATGCCGGCCAGCTCCCGGCCCGCGTAGACGATGGAGCCGGAGTCGGGCGGCACGATGCCGGCGAGGCAGTGCAGCAGCGTCGACTTGCCGGAACCGGAGGGGCCCATCACGGCGACGACCTCGCCGGGGTGGATGGAGAAGCCGGCGCCGTCGAGGGCGACCGTGGGGCCGTAGGACTTGCGCAGGTTCTCGGCGGTGAGCAGGGAGCCGGGCGGAGGGGTCATCGGGCCACCTCCGCACGGAGCTTGTCGAGGCGCGCGGCCGTCAGTTCCAGCCAGCGCAGGTCCGCCTCCAGGTGGAACAGGGCGTGGTCGCAGATCAGCTGGTCCGCGAGGTCGCCCTTGCGCTTGCGGTCGGTCAGGATGCGCATGCTGCGCAGGTGCTCGGCCCGCTGGACGTCGAGGATGTCGGCCGCGTCGCGGTGGGTGAGGAGGGCGAGGACGACCTTCGTGTAGAGGGTCGACTGGAGGTACTCCTCGGGCTTCTCCGGGGTGGCGAGCCAGCGTTCGACGTCGGTGATGCCGGCGTCGGTGATGGCGTACCGCTTGCGCTCGGGGCCGCCGCCGGCCTCGATGCCGTCGACTTCCACGAGACCGTGCTTCAGCAGCCGCGACATCGTGGAGTAGACCTGGCCGTAGTGCAGTGGCCGGTCGTGACCGAACTTCTCGTCGAAGGCCCGCTTGAGGTCGTAGCCGTGGCGCGGGCCGGACTCCAGGAGTCCCAGAAGGGTGTGACCGATGGACATGGCAGCACTCTACACACGGTGTATACGCGGTGTGTATACGCGCCGTGCAGGGGCCATGGCAGTGGGTGCGGCCCCGCAGGTGGGGGCCGATTGTCACGGTTCCGACACAGGCGGCCGGCCGCGCCGCGGCAGCGGGCCGGTGTCCTTCGGCAGCCGCCCCGCCTCCGCCAGCGCCTTGCGCAGCAGGAACTCGATCTGGGCGTTCGCCGACCGCAGCTCGTCCCCGGCCCACCGCGCCAGCGCCTCGTACACCGACGGGTCCAGCCGCAGCAGCACCTGCTTGCGCTGCTGCGGCCGGCGCCCGGGGGTGTTGGCGGGGTCCGTCACTGGTAGAGGGTCCCGGTGTTGAGGACCGGCTGCGGCGCCCGGTCCCCGCACAGCACCACCATCAGGTTCGACACCATCGCCGCCTTCCGCTCGTCGTCCAGGTCCACGATGTCCGCTTCCGCGATCCGGGCCAGCGCCGCCTCGACCATCCCCACGGCACCGTCCACGATCTGCCGCCGGGCCGCGACGACCGCGCCCGCCTGCTGCCGCTGGAGCATCGCCGAGGCGATCTCGGGAGCGTACGCGAGATGCGTGAAGCGCGACTCGACGATCTGCACGCCGGCCGCCTCCACCCGCACCTGCAGCTCGACGGCCAGCTTCTCGGTGATCTCCTCGGCGTTGCCGCGCAGCGACAGGCCGTCCTCGTCATGGGCGTCGTACGGGTACTCGATCGCGATGTGCCGCACGGCCGTCTCGGTCTGCGTGGCGACGAACTCGGCGAAGTCGTCCACCTCGAAGGTGGCCTGCGCGGTGTCCTGGACCTTCCACACCACGACCGCGGCCAGCTCGATGGGGTTGCCGTAGGCGTCGTTGACCTTCAGTACGGCCGTCTCGTGGTTGCGCACCCGGGTGGAGATCCGGGTCCGCGAGGTGAAGGGGTTCACCCAGCGCAGGCCGTCCTGCCGGATCGTGCCCCGGTAGCGCCCGAAGAGCTGGACGACCCGGGCCTCGCCCGGCGCGACCGTGTTCAGGCCGCGCATCCCGATGAGGGACGCGAGCAGGACGACCACGCCCGCGAGGATGAGCCCGCCCTCGGCGCCGGAGGAGGGTGCCGCCCCGGAGGCCGCGAACAGCGCGATCGCGGCGCCGAGCCCGATGAGGCCGAGCAGCAGGGCGAGCCCGCCGCCGATGCTGTGGGCGGTGAACTCGCGCACCCGTGGGGCAGGCATCTCGGGTATGTCGGACATGGGTGTTCCCCCGTTCTCGTAACGCCTAGCTCTGTTCTAGCTAAGTGATATCACTTTAACGTGCCGAGCAACCCTGCACCAGGGAAAGCCGTCGGTTCCGGTGGGGCGGGTGCTGATTGTCACGTCCGTAAAAGAACGGATCGGACGCCCTTTGTCATATAGAGGGGTGTTAGCTTTCGGAGCTGACCCCGAGACGGAAGCGAGCGTAGGGACCCATGGGACGAGCGGAAGAGAGACGAGCGCGACAGCGCGGTGGCCGCCGCGCAGCGCCCAGGCGCCGCCGCCCCCTCCCCGCCGAGACGGGCAGCCCCGCTGCGGCCGCCACGCCCGCCGCGGCCGGCAAGCCCGCCAAGAGCCTCATACGCCGGATCTTCGGCTGGAAGAAGATCCTCGGCACCTTCTTCGGGGTGTGCCTGCTGGGCATCCTGGGCTTCATCGGCCTCTACCTCTACGTGGACGTCCCCGAGGGCAACGCCGCCGCCCGGCAGCAGAGCAACGTCTACAAGTTCAGTGACGGAACGATCCTGGCCCGCAAGGGCGAGGTCAACCGCGAGATCGTCGACCTGTCCAAGGTGCCCCGCCCGGTCCAGCTGACCTTCGTCGCGGCGGAGAACAAGAGCTTCTACCACGACTCCGGCGTCGACTTCCGCGGCACCGCCCGCGGCCTGATCAACACGCTGTCCGGCAAGGGCAAGCAGGGTGGCTCCACGATCACCCAGCAGTACGTCAAGAACTACTACCTGAACCAGGACCAGACCGTCACGCGCAAGCTGAAGGAACTGGTCATCTCGCTCAAGGTGGACCGCGAGAAGTCCAAGGACGACATCCTCGCCGGCTACATCAACACCAGCTACTACGGCCGCAACGCCTACGGCATCCAGGCCGCCGCCCAGGCCTACTACCACGTGGACGCCCAGGACCTCAGCGTCGCCCAGGGCGCCTACCTCGCCGCCCTGCTGCAGGCCCCCAGCCAGTACGACTGGGCCGTCGCCACCAAGACCGGCAAGCGGCTGGTCCGGGAGCGCTGGAACTACGTCCTGGACAACATGGTCGAGGAGGGCTGGCTCTCCAAGGCCAAGCGGGACGAGCAGCGCTTCCCCTACCCCAAGGAGCCCAAGGGAGCCCCCGGCCTCGGCGGGCAGAAGGGCTACCTGGTCGAACTCGCCAACCAGCAGCTGGAACAGCAGCTCATGACGCAGGAGGGCCTGACCCCCTCCCAGGCGGAGAACGCGGTCGTCGACAAGGGCTGGACCATCACCCTCAACATCGACCGCAAGAAGCAGTCCGCGCTGGAGCGGGCCGTCAAGACCGAGCTGACCAGCAAGCTGGACCCGAAGAAGCGCAAGGTCGACGGCGACATCCAGGCCGGTGCCGTCTCCGTCGACCCCAGGACGGGCAGGATCGTCGCGCTCTACGGCGGCCAGGACTACTACAAGCACTACTTCGACAACGCCACCCGCCGGGACTACCAGCCCGCCTCGACGTTCAAGCCGGTGATCCTCGCCGCCGCCCTGGAGCAGAACGCCACCACCCAGGACGGCAAGCCGATCACCGCGAACACCGTCTACGACGGCACCAGCCGCCGCCAGGTGCTGGACCACGGCTCCCCGGTCGGCTTCGCCCCGCCGAACGAGGACGACGTCGACTACGACAAGATCACCGTGCAGCAGGCCATGAACAAGTCCGTCAACTCCGTCTTCGCGCAGATGGGCGTGGACGTGGGCATGAACAACGTGATGGGCACGGCGGGCAAACTCGGCATGGACACCAAGGGCATGCAGGCGGTGCCCGCCCAGACCCTCGGCTCGATGGGCGCCAGCCCCCTGGAGATGGCCGGGATCTACGCCACCTTCGCCAACCACGGCTACAAGGTGACCCCGACGATCATCAAGTCGGCCGAGAACAAGGCCCGCTCGGTGGAGATGCCGAACCCGGTCGGCGGCTCCGTGATCAGCCGCACCGCCGCCGACACGGTCACCTCGGTGCTCACCGGCGTGGTCGACGACGGTACGGCCCAGGAGTCGGTGGCGGGCAACCCGCTGCGCGACGGCCAGCAGGTCGCGGGCAAGACCGGCACCTCCGACGAGAACAAGTCGGCCTGGTTCACCGGCTACACGCCGACCCTGGTCACCTCCGTGGGACTGTTCGGCGAGGACCCGAAGACCAAGGCCCACGTGTCCATGAAGGGCGCGACCGGCCTGCTCAAGCCCCCGGGCCGGATCAACGGCGGCGGCTACCCGGCGAAGATCTGGGCCGCGTACACCTTCGGCGTCACGAGCAACGCGACGTTCGACCTGAACACCACGCAGGGCGCGGCCGTCGCGCCCGTCGAGACGCCGACCTGGACGCACACGCCCACGCAGACGCCGTCCCGGACGCCGACCAGCGAGCCGCCGACGTCCCAGTCGCCGTCCCGGACGCCGTCGCAGACGCCGTCCCGCACCCCGAGCCAGACGCCGCCCACGCAGACGCCGCCGACCCAGACCCCGACGAGCCGGCCGCCGACGCCCACGCTCACCCCGGAGGACCCGCTCGACCCGCAGGACGACCAGTAGGACGACCCGCAGGACGACCAGTGGGACGACCCGCAGGACGACCAGTGGGCACAGCCGGAAGGGCGCCCGGTGCACCCGGGGCGCCCTTCGCGTGCCGTCCGCGGATCAGCCGCGGTTCAGCTCGAACCACACCACCTTGCCGGTGCTCAACCGGGTCGCGCCCCAGCGCCGGGCCAGCCTGTTGACCAGGTACAGGCCGCGCCCGCCCTCGTCCGTGGCCCGCGCCTGCCGCAGGCGCGGCAGCTGCGGCACGTCGTCGCCGACCTCGCAGCGCAGCACGTCCGTGCGCAGCAGCCGCAGCGTCACCGGCCGCGACGCGTACCGTACGGCGTTCGTCACGACCTCGCTGACCAGCAGCTCCACCGAGTCCGTCAGCTCCTCCAGGTCCCAGCGGGCGAGCGCCCGCCGGGCCAGCCGGCGGGCCTGGCCCGGGGCGGAGTCCTCCGGCTCCAGCGTCCAGTAGGCGACATCGCTCGGCGCGATCCCGTCGAACCGGGCCGCGAGCAGCGCGATGTCGTCGTCCCGGTCGCCCGGGCCGAGCATGTCCAGCACCTCGTCGCACAGCGCTTCCAGCGGCGGCGGATGGTCGGGGCCGGTCAGCTGCGCGGTCGCGGCCAGCTTCTCCCGCAGCTGCTCTATGCCGGTCCACACGTCCCGCAGCCGGGACTCCACCAGACCGTCGGTGTACAGCAGCAGGGTGCCCCCGGCGGGCGCGTCCAGCTCCACCGCCTCGAAGTCCACCCCGCCGACGCCGATCGGCGCGCCCGGCGGCACCCGCAGCACCTCGGCCCGGCCGCCCAGGTGCAGCAGGACGGGCGGCGGATGGCCGGCGTTGGCGATCGTGATGCGGTGCGTCACCGGGTCGTAGACGGCGTACAGGCAGGTCGCCATGCGGTCGGTGCCCAGGCGCTGCGCCTGCTCGTCCAGGTGGTGCAGCACCTCCTGCGGCGGCAGGTCGAGCCCCGCCAGGGTCTGCGCGGTCGTACGCAGCTGGCCCATGATGGCCGCCGAGGTCATCGAGTGGCCCATCACGTCGCCGACGACCAGCGCGACCCGGCTGCCGGGCAGCGGGATCGCGTCGTACCAGTCGCCGCCCACCCGCGCGGTCTCCGCCGCCGGCAGATAGCGCGACGCCAGCCGGACCCCGGTCGGGCGGGGCAGCGTCTCGGGCAGCATGGTGCGCTGCAGCTCGTCGGCGATGTACGCCTCCCGGCCGTACAGCACCGCCTTGTCGATGCCCAGCGCGCTGTGCGTGGCCAGCTGAGCGGCCACCAGCAGATCGTCCGCCTCGAAGGCGAGCCGGTCCGGACGGCGCAGGAACAGGGCCGCGCCGATCACCCGGCGCCGGCCGCGCAGCGGAGCGAGGATCGCGTGCTGCCCTCCCGGTACGACCGCCTCGCCGCCCTCGCCGAGCAGCTCCGGCAGCGCGGCCCGGGCGGCGGGCGCGCCGGCGAACACCGGCCGCACCCCGCGCAGCACCTCGTTCAGCGCGCCGCCCGGCCGCACCTCGCACAGCTCGGTGGTCAGCGACGACAGGTCCGCCAGCACGGACGGCTCCGGATCCGGGTCGAACGCCGGCGGCAGCAGCACCCCGTCGGTGTCCCGCTCCTGAGGTATCCGGTCGGTACGGCGCAGCCGCAGCACCACCGGACCGCTGGGCCGCTCGTCGCCGACCGGCAGCGGCTCGCGCAGATAGACGAGGATCGCGTCGGAGAACGTCGGCACGGTGGCCCGGCACAGCCCCATCACGATCTCGTCCAGGTCGAGCCCGCGGGCGATCCGCCGGGTGGCCGCGCCCACGAACCGGAGCCGGTCCCCGTCCCGCCGCATGGGCATCGGCCGCCCCGGCGGCAGTCCCCGCCCGGTACGGCGCTCCTCACCGCCCGGCGTCCGCTCCTGCTCGGCGCCGGGCTGGGCCGGGATGGTCTCCGGCGCCGGGCGCGGGCGGTGGGCACCGGGTTCGGTGGTGGCGGGCTGGGAGTGCTCGGGGCCGTTGACTGGGAGCTCCTTCCCCTTGCCGTCCGTTCCCTGGCCGCAGGGCGTGGCCGTGCCCGGGCCGGAAGGCGGTCCGTCGGCCCGGGTCTGCGCGGGTAAGGCCGGGTTGCCGAGGTGCTGCGCGGGCTGCTCCGGGGCACGCAGGAGTGCCCCGCGGCCCTCCGCGGGGTCGACGCCCGGCTGGGGGCGTTCGAAGGAGGTGGGCTGCTCCGTCACGCGTGTCGCATCCATCCGTCCGGGGCTGTGCGCCGGGTGTACCGGGCGCACAGTTGGTCCCGCCGAAATGCCGATACCCGCAATACGTGCCCCGGGAACGGATTTCCTGCGGGGCCGGCCTTCCTGGTGGTGCCCTGGTACCCCTCGCTCACGTCCTGCCGCCCCTCGGTGACGATCGGTCAAGCCCGGCTCATGCTCCGGTAGTTAAGCGCCCTTGCGGAGGACGATCCTACGTTTCTTGCCTGGGGGCGCATCAAGGGTCTCATGAGGACAGATGCGCGGGAGTACGGTGCCAGTCCTCGGGGAGAGAAGGTACCGCCCAGGACGGGTCCGGGCGCCAGCGCTGCCAGCCGTCCGCGAACGGCGAACCCCACGAGCGGATCACCTCCACCGCCTCCCGTCCGGCCGCCCGCACCCGCTCGGCGGTCGCCGCGTCCATCAGCCCGTCCCGCTGGGCCTGCGCGAACTCGTCCTCGTCCCGCCAGTGCCAGGTCCGGTCGGGGTGCACCGAGATGTCCAGGAAGTGGTCCTCGGAGTCCACCCCGCCCGCCCAACGGGCCAGCGGCCGCTCCAGGTTGACGTACCAGTTCTTGAACCGCCAGCCCGGCTCCCAGAACAGCCACACCGACCAGGGCCGGCCGGGCTCGGCCACCTTCAGCACGCCCGTGCCGAACCAGCGGTCCCGCTGGACCGTGCGCGGCTTGGTGTACCGGGACTCCAGCGGTTCCAGGTGCACGGGCGTGCCGTCGGCCAGGACCGGCTTCACGCACTCGGTGCCGGGGGCGAGCCACACCGCCAGCAGCTCCGCGTCGTCACGTACGACGGTGACCGGCCGGGCGATGTGGAAGTGCTCGCCGCCGTTCTCCCGGTAGCGCCACAGGATGTGCGTCCCGGGGGTCCAGTACGTCCCGGCTCCCGCCGTCACTCGTGTCACCGTTCCGTCGTCCGTCATGGACAGATATTAGGTGCCACGGGCATACGACGCTGCGGCGCGCGTCACCCGGTGCGCAGCTGGCCGGAAAGGTTCGCTCACGGTCACGGACGCGTCATCCGCAGGACGTCCAGCGCCGCGTCGAGCTGTTCCAGCGTCAGGTCGCCGCGCTCCACGTACCCGCTCTCCAGGACGACTTCGCGGATCGTCTTGCGCTCGGCGAGGGACTTCTTCGCCACCTTCGCGGCCTCCTCGTAGCCGATGTACTTGTTCAGCGGGGTCACCACGGACGGCGACGACTCGGCGTACTCGCGGGCGCGTTCGCGGTCGGCGGTGATGCCGTCGACCGTGCGGTCGGCCAGCAGCCGCGAGACGTTGGCGAGCAGCCGGACCGACTCCAGGACGTTCTTGGCGATGACCGGGAGCATGACGTTCAGTTCGAAGTTGCCGGCGGCGCCCGCGGTGGCGATGGTGGCGTCGTTGCCGATCACCTGGGCGGCGACCATCAGCACGGCCTCCGGCACCACCGGGTTGACCTTTCCCGGCATGATCGAGGAGCCGGGCTGGAGGTCGGGCAGCCGGATCTCGGCGAGGCCGGTGCGCGGACCGGAGGACATCCAGCGCAGATCGTTGGCGATCTTCGTCAGGCCGACCGCGATGGTCCGCAGCTGCCCGCTGGTCTCCACGACGCCGTCCCGGGCGCCCTGCGCCTCGAAGTGGTCGCGGGCCTCGGTGAACGGCAGCCCGGTGACCCGGGCGACCTCCTCGATGACGGCGGCGGAGAACCCGGGCGGGGTGTTGATGCCGGTGCCGACCGCCGTGCCGCCCAACGGCAGTTCGGCGAGGCGCGGCAGGGAGGCCCTGAGGCGCTCGACGCCGTACCGCACCTGGGCCGCGTACCCGCCGAACTCCTGGCCGAGCGTCACCGGGGTGGCGTCCATCAGGTGCGTCCGGCCCGACTTCACCACGTCCGCGAACTCCTCGGACTTGCGCTCCAGGGACGCGGCGAGGTGCTCCAGGGCCGGGATCAGGTCGCGGGTGACGGCGGCGGTGGCCGCGATGTGGATCGAGGACGGGAAGACGTCGTTCGACGACTGCGAGGCGTTGACGTGGTCGTTGGGGTGCACGTCCCGGCCGAGCCGCTCGCTCGCGAGCGTGGCGACGACCTCGTTGGTGTTCATGTTGGACGAGGTGCCGGAGCCGGTCTGGAACACGTCCACCGGGAAGTGCTCGTCCCACTTGCCCGCCGCGACCTCGCCGGCCGCCTCCTGGATCGCCTCCGCCACGTCCTTGTCCAGCACGCCCAGCTCGGCGTTGACCTTCGCCGCCGCCGCCTTGATGCGGGCCAGCGCCTCGATGTGGGCCCGCTCGATGCGCTGCCCGGAGATGGGGAAGTTCTCCACGGCACGCTGCGTCTGGGCCCGCCACTTGGCCTCCGCGGGGACCCGTACCTCACCCATGGAGTCGTGCTCGATCCGGTATTCGCTCATACCCGTATAGCGATCGGGGAGCCGACGATGTTCCGGGCCTTGGTCCACCCGGGGGGTGCGACCCTTCCGGGACGCCCGGACGGGGGGGCCCCCCGGGGGCGCGGGGGGGGGGGGCGGCCCGGGGGGGGCCCCCCCCCGAGGTGGGGTTGGGTTTCGGGGGGGCCCCGGGGCCGCGGGGGGCGGGGCCGACCCCCGAGCCGCGC
>NZ_JBEYXJ010000133.1:0-20397 GCF_040645015.1 Streptomyces sp. NPDC046881
GCGCCGTTTACTGCGCCTCCCCCCCCCCCCCCCCCGCCGCCGTATGCCGTCCGCTGTATGGGGTTCGCGGTATGCGATCGGCCCGTATGTGACCCACTGCATACCGTATGCGGTCGTCGATATGCGGCCTGCTGTGTGCGGACTGTGTGCAGGCGGTCTGCAGTATGCGATCTGCCGTCTGCCGTCCGCCATCGGCTGTATTCCGTATGCAGATCACAGCGCCGTGAGATGCCCCGGCTGCTCCGGCCGCCGGGGCACCAGCGCAGGCTCGGCCGCGGCCGTCCCCGGCTCCAGCGCCAGCACCGCAACCACCGGATGCTCATCGTGCCCGCCGTACTCCCCGGACCGCCCGGACTCCCCAGCACGGCTGGGACCGCCGCCGTCGTCGTCCGGGGCCGCCCGCGTAAGAAGCACGACCCCCCATGCCGCCAGCCCCGCTCCCGCCAAGGCCAGGAGGATCCCCGCCGCTCCGCCCCGCAGGCCTTGGCCCAGCAGGGTGAGGCCGATGACCGCGGCGGTGATCGGGTTGGCGAGGGTGACGACGGCCAGGGGGGCGCCGAGGCCGCCGCGGTAGGCGGTCTGGGACAGCAGGAGTCCGCCGACGGCGAAGCCGGCGACGAGGACGGTGACCACGATCACCTCGGTGCCGAGGACCGGGCCGGAGCGGTCGGTGGCTGCGACGGTGACCGTCTGGGTGAGGGCGGAGGCGACGCCGGAGGCGAAGCCGGACGCGGTCGCGTGCCGGAGGCCCGGACGGGCGCCGGGCCAGGTCAGCAAGCCGATGGCGGTGCCCGTCGTACCCGCGACGGCCAGGGCCTCGGTCAGGGACAGGACCCGGGCGGGGGCCGGGCCGGAGGCGGTGATCAGGAGGGCGGCGAGCCCGAGCAGGGTGAGTGCGGTGCCCCGCCACTCCGCGGTGCTGACCCGTCGTCCGGCCGCCCGTGCGCCCAGCGGCACGGCGGCGACCAGGGTGAGCGCGCCCAGGGGCTGTACGGCGGTCAGCGGGCCGTACTTCAGGGCGATGACGTGCAGCAGTGCGGCGGCGGCGTTGAGGCCTACCGCCGACCACCAGGCGCCGGTGCCCAGCAGCCGCAGCAGGCTGGTGTCGGCGCTGTGTGAGGCGAGGCGTTCCTGGGCGACGGCGGCGAGCGCGTAGGCGACGGCGGAGACGAGTGACAGGCCTAGGGCGGCCAGGGCGGGGGTGCTCATCGGCTCGCTCCTGCCAGGACGGGCTCGGGTGTGCTCAGCCGGCCGGTGCCGCGTCCTGTCGTGGTGGCGGTGCGGTGCGGCCGGTGGAGTGCGGCGAGGGCGAGGCCGAGCATGGCGGCGGCGACGATCGCGTCGAGCCAGTAGTGGTTGGCGGTGCCGACGATCACCAGGAGGGTGATCAGGGGGTGCAGCAGCCAGAGCCAGCGCCATCGGGACCGGGTGGCGGCGATCAGGCCGATGGCGAGCATCAGTGCCCAGCCGAAGTGCAGCGAGGGCATGGCCGCGAACTGGTTGGAGAGGTGGTCGCTGGACGGGGGGCCGTAGACGGAGGGGCCGTAGACGCGGCCGGTGTCGACGAGGCCGGTTGCGGTCAGCATCCGGGGCGGGGCCAGCGGGAAGGTGAACGGCAGGACGAGGGCGGCGCTGGTGAGGACCGCGAGGACGCGGCGGGCCCAGACGTAGTGGGCGGGCCGTCGCAGGTAGAGCCAGACGAGGAAGGCGAGGGTGGCGGGGAAGTGGACGGTGGCGTAGTAGGTGTTCGCCGCGTGGACGAGGGTGTCGCCGTGCAGCAGTGCGGACTGCACGGCGGTCTCGTGGGGGAGGTGCGCGGTCCGCTCCAGGTGCCATACGCGGCGGGCGTTGCGGTACGCCTCGCCGGTGTGGCCGGTGGCCAGCCGCCGGCCGAGCTTGTAGACGAGGAAGAGTCCTGCGACCAGCAGGAACTCGCGTATCAGAGGCGGCCGTGCCGGTGCTTCCGGCTCGGTGTCCGTCTCGGCAGGCTCGGTTCGGGCGTTCATCCCCCGGCCCCTTCGCTGACGGTGGTGCGGTGGTGGTGCGTGGGTTCCGGTCGGCCCGGAACTCATCGATACGTTGTCGTACCGATACGCCAGTGTACCGATACGGTCGAGTACCGGTACACTGGCGTATCGATTGATGTGCGACACACTGGGAATCAGGCTCGAGTGAGGGGAAGCACCGCATGACGTCGCAGGCCGCGGACGGACCGGACACGGTCGTCGCCTCGCGCCGCTCCAAGATCACGCCGGAGCGTGAGCGGGAGTTCTTCGACGCCGTGCTGGAACAGATCCGCCAGTGCGGCTACGACTCCGTCACCATGGAGGGCATCGCCGCCAGCACCCGGTGCAGCAAGTCCACGCTCTACCGGCAGTGGAAGACCAAGCCGCAGTTCGTCGCGGCGGCGCTGCGCGCCAGCCGCCGGGTGAAGTTCGCCGGCATCGACACCGGATCTCTCGCCGAGGACCTGCGCCAGGCCGCGCGGGCCGCGGGCGACTGGTCCGGCAAGGACACCCGGCTGCTGCAGGCGCTGGGCCATGCGATGACGACCGACCAGGAACTGGCCCGGGCGCTGCGCGAGGCGCTGGTGGACCCGGAGATCGCCGCGCTGGAGGAGATGCTTGCCCGGGGCGTGGCCCGGGGTGAGGTCCGGGCGGGCCACCCGGCGCTGGAGTACGTCCCCGCGATGATGTTCGGCGTCCTGCGCGTGCGGCCGGTGCTCAACGGCCAGTACGCCGACTCCGACTACCTGGTCCGGTTCGTGGAGGCCGCCGTGCTGCCGGCGCTCGGACTGACATGAGACCCAGGCCGCCGTCCACGGGATGACTGGACGGTGACCTGCCCGCGCCGCACCGTGGGGACGGGGGCGGCGCGCACCCCCCGGCCGGGTGGGGTTCCTCTTGAGCGGAGGGGAATCCCACCCGGCCGATCCGTGTCCCGGGATCCGGTCTCAGACGTCCTGGCCGTTCCCGCCGCCGGAGGAGACCTTGATCCCCTTGAGGATCTCGTCGATGACGGACAGCTTCTGCCCGGCGTCCACGCCGAAGCGGACCACCACGATCTGCCGGGCGTCGTTGGGCGAGGGGAAGGCGACCGACTCGACGTAGCCGTCGGCGCCCTTGCTGGTGACCGCCTTCCAGCGCACCAGATAGCCCTTCTGCCCGGCCACCGTCACCGCCTCGGAGGCCAGCTGCCGGTGCGAGGTGATGCTGCCGTAGGTGGTGCCGCCGTACGACTGCTTGGCGTTGGCCGCGATGTCCGCCTTGGCGACCTCCTCGGCCGTGTCGCCCTTGGCGCCCAGCACCGCCGCCGGAGCCGTGTAGGCGCCGCCCGCGGTGCACGTCTGGGCCGTCTCGCCCGGGCACGTGTAGGAGTCGTTGGAGGTCACCTGCGCGCCGACCTCGATCGCCTGCCCGGTCCAGCCCTGCGGCACCGGCAGGCTGATCCCGTTGACCGGGTCCGCCACCGAGCCGCCGCCCTTGACCTTCGGCGCCCCGGACTGCTTCGGCGACGGCGAGGCCCCGCCGGAGCCCCCGGGTCCGCCGGGCCCGTCGTCCGGGCCGCCCTGCCCGCCGTTGCGCCCGCCGCCCGGCCCCTGCTGCGAGCCCGCCCGGTCGCCGCCGCCGTCGCCCTTGGCGAGGACGTACACGCCGATCCCGACGCACGCCAGCACCGTGGCCGTCACGGCGACGGCTATGCCCGTGCGCAGTCCGCGCCGGGGCCGGGCCGGCGGCTGCGCGGGGTATCCCGGATACGCCGGATAGCCCGGGTGCCCCGGGTGGGCGCCGTACCCCGCGGGGGCCGGGAGTGCCGGGCCGGCCGGCTGCGGGCCGTCCGCCGGCGGCTGTGCCGGGGGACCCCAGGAGGCGGCCGTGCCGGCGGGGCGGGTCTGGCCCGTCCAGGCCTTGCCGTCCCACCAGCGCTCGGTGGGCGGACCGTCGTTCTTCTGCCCGGGGTCGGGGTACCAGCCGGGAGGAGTCACCTGCGTCATGCCCCCACCGTATGAGGCGACGGTGAAAGTGGGATGAGAGGATCACCGCTCGGCGTGCGGACCGTGGCATTCCGCCCGATTTGCCGCCCGGCTGCGGCCCTGTTGACACTCCGTCCGCTGGTCGGACAGGCGCGCGCGTCGCCTGCCCGCACCCACTTTCACCCGCGCGGGCAACAGGTGCCGAGACCGGCCACCGCGGACCCCGCCGGACGGCTACGCTCGGGCTCTGTACGTCATTCGGGCGACCTGGGGAGGTAACGGGATGACGGAGGGACGGCCGTCGGCGGCCGGCTCGGCTCCCCTGTGGGAGCGGGACGCCGAGATCGCCACCGTCGCGCAGGCACTCGACGTGCTGTGCGCGGACCAGTCTTCCGCGGGCAGCCTGCTGGTCCTGCGGGGCGAGGCCGGACTCGGCAAGACCGCGTTGCTGACCGAGATCCGCCGCATCGCCGAACGCCGCGGCTGCACCGTCTGGTCCGCCCGCGGCGCCGAGACGCTGAGATCGGTCCCGTTCCACGTCGTACGGCAGTTGCTCCAGCCGGCGCTGCTGTCCTTACTCCCCGAGGAGGCCCGCGAGTACCTCGGCGACTGGTACGACATCGCCGGCCCCGCCCTCGGCATAGCCGAACCGCAAGGCGACAACGCGGACCCGCAGTACGTGTGCGACGGACTCGTCGCCGCGGTGCGCCGGCTCGCCCGCCGCGAATGGCCGCTGGTCCTCCTCCTCGACGACGCGCACTGGGCCGACCAGGAGACCCTGCGCTGGCTCGCCGCCTTCGCCGAACGCCTGGACGACCTGTCCGTCCTCGTCGTGGTGGCCCGCCGTCCCGGCGAGGTCAGCGGCGACAGCGCCCGCCTGCTCGACGAGGTGGCCGCCGCCGCGGGCCGCCCCGTCCACAACCTGAGCGCCCTCACCCCGGACGCCACCGCCGGGCTCACCCGCGCCACCCTCGGCCGGCACGCCGACGACCCGTTCTGCCGCGAGGTCTGGGCCGTCACCGCTGGCAACCCCTACGACACCGTCGAACTCCTCGCCAAGGTCCAGGACAGCGAACTCCAGCCGGCCGAGGCACAGGCCGCGGAGCTGCGCGCGCTCAACCGCGCGGCGCGCGGCGGCGGACTGGTCGACCGGCTCAAGGGCCTCGGCCTGGAGGCCACCCGGTTCGCGTGGGCCGCCGCGATCCTCGGCACCGGCATCACCGTCGACATGGTCGCCCGCCTCGCCACCATGAACGACGAACTCGCCCGGCACTGCGCCGAGCTGCTGTGCAACGCCCGCATCCTCACCGAACCCCAGCCGGCCGTCGGCACCGAACCGACCGGCGACGAGCTGGAGTTCGTCCACCCGCTCATCGCCACCGCCGTCTACAACTCCATCCCGCCCGGCGTGTGCACGGCCATGCACGGCGTCGCCGCGCAAATCATCACCGAGCTGGGCCGGGGCGCCGCCGAGGCCGCCCGGCACCTGCTCAAGGTGCACCCGGACGACGACGAGGAACTCGTCGAGCAGCTACGCGAGGCCGCCCGCGAGCACCTTGCCGTCGGTGCGCCCGACGCGGCCCGCCGCTGCCTGGAACGCGCGCTCGAGGAGCCGCCCCGCCCCGAGGTGCACGCGCACGTCCTCTACGAACTGGGGTGCGCCACCCTCCTGACCAACCCGGCCGTCACCATCGGCCACCTGCAGAACGCACTCGGCATGTCCGGCCTGGACGGGGAGGACCGGGTCGACGCCGTCGTCCGCCTCTCCCAGGCGCTGCTCCACAACGACCAGCTGGAGGAGGCCGTCCGCACGGTCGAGGCCGAAGCCGCCCGGCACGAGGCCGGCCCCGTGCGGATGCGGCTGCAGGCGTTCCAGTTCATGTGGGAGGGCATCCACGGCGAGACCGTGTCACCGGCCCGTTCCCGGCGCCTCGCCGAACTGGCGAGCACCTGCTCCGGCCGTGACAACGCCGAACGCGCCCTGCTGATCCTGCGCGGCTTCGACGCGATGACCCACGGGGAAAGCGCCGACGAGGTCCTCGCACTGTGCGACCGCGCCCTGGTCAACGGCCGGCTCGCGCCCGGACTCGGCTGGACCGACCCCGAGTGGGGCATGGAGCTGCTGATGATGCTCGGCAGCTCGTACGCCTACGCCGACCGGCTCGACCGGGCCGAGAGCCTGTTCGCCGAGGCCCGCCGTGTGTACACCACGGCCGGCTGGCACGGCGGCCACCTCTCCCTGGCCAACGCCTTCCTCGGGCTCGCCTACCGCAGACAGGGCCGGCTCCGCGACGCCGAGACCACCCTCCGCGAGGCCCTGGTCCTCGCCGAACGCGTCGGCCGCCGCCTGCCGCTGTACTGGTCGGCCAGCTGCGGACTGGTCGACACCCTGCTGGCCCGGGGCCGCGTGGAGGAGGCCTGGTCGGTCGCCGAACAGTACGGCTTCGCGCCGCCCTACCCGTCCACCATCGTGCTGCCCGACATCCGCTCCGTACGCGGCCGGCTGCTCCTCGCCGTCGGCCGCACCGAGGAAGGCATCAACGAACTGGAGGCCGCCGAGAAGACCGCCGCCTCCCGCGGCGGCCACAACCCGGTCCTCGCCCCTGGTCCATCGAGCTGGCCAAGGCCCTCGCCGAGCAGGACCCGGCCCGGGCCGCCCAGCTCGCGGCCGACGCCCGCCGGCAGGCCGAACGGTTCGGCACGGACACCGCCATCGGCGAGGCCCTGCGCTGCGCCGCAGCCCTGGAGACGGGCCAGCGCGCGGTCCAGCTCGCGGCCCGCGCCGTCACCTACCTGGAGGCCTCGCCCTGCCAGTACGAACACGCGGCGGCCCGCGTCGAGTACGGCATCGCCGCCCGCTCGGTGACGGAACTGGGCCGGGGCCTGGACCTCGCGCGGGCCTGCGGGGCGGAGGGGCTGGTGGCGCAGGCTCGGGAGGTGCTGGAGACGGGGCGCGGTCTGCGGTAGACGGGCGACTGTATACGGGTGCGTGTATGCACTGTCCTGTGTACGGCTGCCGGTACGCCGGTACGTCGTCGCGTGTATGCAGTCGCCTGTATACGACAGCCTGCATCCGGTCACCTGCACACAATCGCCCCCACACTGCCCTGCGACGAAGGCGCGCGGACACCGGGGGTCCCTCCGGCGGGCGCCGGGCCGTGGCGGAAGCCCGTGAAGCCCGTGGTCAGCGCCGCCGCGCTCGGGGCGGCGGGCAGCAGCACGGAGCGGGTGGGGACAGAGCGATCGCGCGCCCCGGGGCACCGTTGGCCAGGGATTCAGCGAGGGTACGGGCGGGTACCCGGCCGCCACCGCATCGGGACGCAGGACGCATCCGCACGCGACCAAGGGAGCGCGACCCCATGAAGGCAGTCACCTGGCAGGGCAAACGGGACGTCCGGGTCGAGGACGTGCCGGACCCGCGGATCGAGGAACCCACCGACGCCGTCATCCGCATCACGTCCACCGGCCTGTGCGGCTCCGACCTGCACCTGTACGAGGTGCTCACGCCGTTCATGACGCCGGGGGACATCCTCGGCCACGAACCCATGGGCATCGTCGAGGAGGTCGGCGCGGCGGTGCCGGACCTCGCGGTGGGGGACCGGGTCGTGGTGCCGTTCCAGATCGCCTGCGGCAACTGCTGGATGTGCCTGACCGGGCTGCCCACGCAGTGCGAGACCACCCAGGTCACCGGCGAGGGCATGGGCGCCGCCCTCTTCGGCTACACGCGCCTGTACGGCGCCGTGCCCGGCGCCCAGGCCGAGTATCTGCGCGTCCCGCAGGCCCAGTTCGGGCCGATCAAGGTGCCCGAGGGCCCGCCGGACGACCGGTTCGTCTACCTCTCCGACGTGCTGCCCACCGCCTGGCAGGCCGTCGAGTACGCGGCCGTGCCGCCCGGCGGCACCCTCGCGGTCCTCGGTCTCGGCCCGATCGGCGACATGGCCTGCCGGATCGCCATGGCCCGCGGCGCCGAGCGCGTCTTCGGCGTCGACCTGGTGCCCGAGCGGCTGGCCCGGGCGCAGCGGCGCGGTGTCGAGACGTACGACCTCAGGACCTTCGACGACGAGAAGACGCTGGTCCAGGCCATCCGGGACGAGACCGGCGGCCGGGGTCCGGACGCCGTGATCGACGCCGTCGGCACCGAGGCGCACGGCAGCGCCGCCGCCAAACTCGCCCAGACGGCCACCTCGCTGATGCCCCGCAAGCTGAGCGCGCCGCTCGCGGAACGCTTCAGCGTCGACCGGCTCGGCGCCCTGTACATGGCCATCGACCTGGTCCGCCGCGGCGGCACGATCTCGCTCAGCGGTGTCTACGGCGGCATGGCCGACCCCATGCCGATGCTCACCATGTTCGACAAGCAGATCCAGCTGCGCATGGGCCAGGCCAACGTCCGCCGCTGGACCGACCTGATCCTGCCCTACCTGACGGACGAGGACACCCTGGGCGTCGACGACTTCGCCACGCACCGGCTGCCGCTGGCGGAGGCACCGCACGCGTACGAGATGTTCCAGCGCAAGCAGGACGGCGCCGTCAAGATCCTCATGCAGCCGTAGGCGGGCATCCGGCTCAGCCCTTCTCGCCGAGGATCTCCGCCAGGTCGTAGCGCACCGGCTCCTCCAGCTGGGCGTAGGTGCAGCTCTCCGGCGTGCGGTCCGGCCGCCAGCGGCGGAAGCGGGCCGTGTGCCGGAACCGCTGCCCGTTCTCCATGTGGTCGTACGCCACCTCGGCCACCCGGTCCGGTCGCAGCGGCACCCAGGACAGGTCCTTCTTGCCGGACCAGCGGCTCGGCGCGCCCGGCAGCCGGGCCGTCTCGTGCGCGGCCTCGTCCGTCCAGGCGGCCCACGGGTGCCCGGAGACGTCGTCCATGCGCAGCGGCGCCAGCTCCTCGACCAGCTCGGCCCGCTTCTTCATGGCGAACGCGGCCGACACGCCGACGTGCTGGAGCCGGCCGTCGTCGTCGTACAGGCCGAGCAGCAGGGAGCCGACCACCGGACCGCTCTTGTGGAAGCGGTACCCGGCGACCACGACGTCCGCCGTGCGCTCGTGTTTGATCTTGAACATGGCCCGCTCGTCCTGCAGGTAGTGCAGGGTGAGCGGTTTGGCCACGACCCCGTCCAGGCCGGCGCCCTCGAACTGCTCGAACCACTGCCGGGCCACCTCGATGTCGGTCGTGGAGGGCGCCACGTGCACCGGCGGGGTCGCCTCGGCGAGGGCCCGGTCCAGCAGGGCGCGGCGGTCGGTCAGCGGTACGTCGAGCAGGGCGTGGTCGTCCAGGGCCAGCAGGTCGAAGGCGACGAAGGAGGCCGGGGTCTTCTCGGCGAGCATCCGCACCCGGGAGGCCGCCGGGTGGATCCGCTCGGTCAGCGCGTCGAAGTCCAGCCGGCCGCCGCGCGCGATCACGATCTCCCCGTCCAGCACGCACCGCTCGGGCACCCGCTCCTTCAGCGCCGCGACCAGCTCGGGAAAGTACCTGGTCAGGGGCTTGCCGGTACGGCTGCCCAGCTCGACCTCGGCCCCGTCCCGGAACACGATCGACCGGAAGCCGTCCCACTTGGCCTCGTAGTGCATCCCCGGCGGGATTTTCGCCACCGACTTGGCGAGCATCGGCTTCACGGGCGGCATGACGGGGAGATCCATGCCTCAGATTCTGCTCGCACGCATACGGTTTCGCCCGGTATGCGAGCTGTGCGGGGTGCGCCTACCGTGGCCGCATGGGTGATGCGGTGGAACTCGAGGTGGGCGGCCGGACCGTACGGCTGTCCAGCCCGGACAAGGTGTTCTTCCCGGAGCGCGGTTTCACCAAGCTGGATCTCGCCCGGTACTACGCCTCCGTCGGCCCCGGCATCCTGCGCGCCCTGCGCGACCGCCCCACCACTCTGGAGCGCTACCCGGACGGCGTCGGCGGCGAATGGTTCTTCCAGAAGCGGGCCCCCAAGGGCATGCCCGACTGGATCCCGACCGCCCACATCACCTTCCCCAGCGGGCGCAGCGCCGACGAGATGTGCCCCACCGAGGAGGCCGCCGTGGTGTGGGCCGCCCAGTACGGCACCCTCACCTTCCACCCCTGGCCGGTACGCGCCGCCGACGTCGACCACCCCGACGAACTGCGCATCGACCTCGACCCGCAGCCCGGCACCGACTACGCCGACGCGGCCCGCGCCGCCCACGAACTGCGCGCGGTGCTGGACGAGTTCGGCGGGCTGCGCGGCTGGCCGAAGACCTCCGGCGGCCGGGGCCTGCACGTCTTCGTCCCCATCGAACCGCGCTGGACCTTCACCCAGGTGCGCCGCGCGGCCATCGCGGTGGGCCGGGAGATGGAGCGCCGGATGCCCGACCAGGTGACCATCAAGTGGTGGAAGGAGGAACGCGGGCGCCGGATTTTCATCGACTACAACCAGACGGCGAGAGACCGCACCATCGCGTCCGCCTATTCGGTGCGTCCCCGCCCGTACGCCCCCGTCTCGGCACCGCTGCGCTGGGAGGAGGTCGGGGTGGCCGAGCCCCGCGACTTCGACCTCGCCACCATGCCGGCCCGGTTCGCCGAACTCGGCGACGTGCACGCCGGCATGGACGACCACGCGCACTCCCTGGAGGCGCTGCTGGACCTGGCCCGCCGGGACGAGCACGACCACGGCCTGGGCGACCTGCCATACCCGCCGGAGTACCCGAAGATGCCCGGCGAACCCAAACGCGTCCAGCCGAGCCGGGCCCGCCGCGAACCCTGACGGGCGGGCCCGCGGCCCGGCGAGCGATCACGACCGGATGACCCGTGTGCCGACCCGCAGCGACCGGGAGGCCGTGCTCGACCCCGCGGACTGTCCGCCGCCCTCGGCCCCGGGCTGCCGGCCCCCGCCGGGTACGGGGTCCTCGGCGTCGTCGGAGCGGGCGCGCAGGCCGAGCCGACCCCGCGCGGCCTCGCCGGCGGGCGCCGGTTCCGGGATCTCGTCGTCCACGCCACGGACCCCGGGCGGGCCGCCGCGTTCGCCGCCCGGCACGGGGGCCGGGTGCTCGGCCCGGCCCGGGCGGTGGCCGGGGCGGCCGACGTCGCCCTGCCCGCCACCCGACCCCGGACACCGCTGCCGGCCCTCGCCGACACCGGCGCCGGGCAGCACCTCACCAGCCTCGGCGCCGACGAGCCCGGCACACGGGAACTCGCCGCCGACCTGCCGGACGCGGCCCTCCTCGTCGTCGACGACCGGGAACGGGCCGCCACGGCGGGCGCGTCGGCGGCACCCGGCCCGGCCGGACGCCGACGCCCCCCTCACCGACGTCCTGCGCGACCCGCACCCCGGCCGGACCTCGGCCCGGCAGCGCGTCGTGTACGCCCCCGTCGGACCGCCCCGGCAGGCGTCCTGGAGGGCGGAGCGCCGGGGTCTCGGGACGAGGGTCGGCCTGCCGGGCTGGGCGGCTCCGTACCGGTCGCCACCGGCACCGGTCGGGTGGGCGGGAGCGCGGCTATTCTGATCGCCACCCGCCGAGGAGGAGTCCCGAAGTGACCGAGGCAGTGTCGCGTCCCACGCTGGAGGCCGTGGCCGCGCGGGCCGGCGTGTCCCGGGCCACCGTGTCCCGGGTGGTCAACGGCGGCGACGGGGTCCGCGAACCCCTGGCCGAGCGGGTCCGGCGGGCCGTGGAGGAGCTGGGCTACGTCCCGAACCAGGCGGCACGCAGCCTCGTCACCCGACGCCACGACGCCGTCGCGGTCGTCATCGCCGAGCCCGAGGCCCGGGTCTTCGCCGACCCCTTCTTCGCCCTCCAGCTGCGCGGCATCAGCAAGGAGCTGACCGCGCACGACAACCAGCTCGTGCTGCTGCTCACCGAGGGCCGCGCCGACCACGCGCGCGTGGCCCGGTACCTGGCCGGCGGCCATGTCGACGGCGCGCTCGTCTTCTCCCTGCACCTGGACGACCCGCTGCCCGGGCTCATCCGCGACGCGGGCGTGCCCACGGTGTTCGGCGGACGCCCCCACTGGGGCGAGGGCGCGCGGGCCGGGGACCCGGGCGTGGTGTACGTCGACTGCGACAACCGGGGCGGGGCCCGCGCGGCCGTACGGCACCTGCTGGACCTCGGCCGCCGGCGCGTCGCGCACCTCACCGGCGCGCTGGACCAGACCTCGGCGGTGGACCGGCTCGACGGCTACCGGGACGAGATGGCCGACGTGCTGGGCGAGAGCGACCCCCGGCTGGTGGTGGAGAGCGACTTCACCCCGTCCGGCGGGGAACGCGCCATGCGCGAACTGCTGGAGCGGTGCCCGGACGTCGACGCCGTGTTCGCCGCCAACGACCTCACCGCGCTCGGCGCGCTGCGGGTGCTGCGCGAGAGCGGCCGGCGGGTGCCCGAGGACGTGGCCGTGGTCGGCTTCGACGACATGCTGCCGGTGACCGAGCAGGCCGACCCGCCGCTGACCACGGTCCGTCAGGACATCGAGGAGATGGGCCGGCTGATGGCCCGCCTGCTGCTGCAGGGCCTGTCCGACGGCCGGGACCGGGAGCGTGCGACGGCCGGCGCGCCGGGCGCACCGGCGACCGGAGTGGTCCTGCCGACGACGCTGATACGCCGCGCCTCCGCGTGACCCGGGCCCGGGCGCGCGGGGGTTCAGCCCTGCGCCGGCTCGCTTCTGATCACCGCGAAGCGGGCCCCGTACGGATCGGCCAGCTTGGCCATGCGGCCCACGCCCTCCAGGGTCGTCGCGGGCATCCGTACGGTCCCGCCGAGCCGCTGTGCCTGTTCCCCCACGGCGTCGGTGTCCGCCACCTCGAAGTACGGCAGCCAGTACGCGCCGGACTCCTTCTCGTCCGGGGCGTCGGCCAGCGGCACCATCCCGCCGAACATCGCGTCCTCCCCGGCGCCCTCCGCGTTGACGCAGGTGTACGTCCCGCCCGGGAAGGGCATCCCGGACGTCTCCAGGCCGAGCACGCGCCGGTAGAACGCGGCGGCCGCCGCGATGTCCGGGGTATACAGCTCGACCCAGCACAGCGCGCCGGGCTCGTTCGCCGCGTCCACGCCCCGGGTCCGCCCCGGCTGCCAGACGCCGAAGTGCACGCCCGCCTGGTCGGCGAGGACCGCCATGCGGCCCCGGTCCATCACGTCCGTCGGCGGGAACAGCACCCTGCCGTGGGCCTGTTCGGCGGCCTCGGCGGTGGCCCGGGCGTCCTCGCTCTGGAAGTACACCGTCCAGGCCGGGGGTCCCTGCCCGGGGCCGGTCTGCATGCCGCCCGCCACGGTCCGGCCGTCCAGCTGGAAGAAGCCGTACCCGCCGGCGTCCGGCCCCGCCGACCGGAACTCCCAGCCGAACAGGCCGCCGTAGAACGCGGTGGCGCCGTCGATGTCGGGACTGCCGACGTCGATCCAGTTGGGCGCGCCGTTGACGAAACGGGTGGTGAGCATCTCGGCCCTCCTCGCAAGGGGTCCCGTCCTGTGCACTGCCGAGTCTGGCACCGCCCACCGACAATCGCCGCCGGAGCCCCGCGACGCACCGTACCGCCCCGCGCTCACCGGGCGTGTCGGTCCGCGTTCTCCGGGTTTTCGTACCGGCTCCGCGCGCCGCCGTGCGCGCGCCGGGCGGGGCGAGCATCATCGGTGCGGCCGCAGGGCCCGGGGCGCGCCGTTGAGCCGGCGTTGATCGAACGTTTTTCGGCGTGCGGCAGGCTCCTGGCCATGCACTTCGAAACCATCACCCCGGCCGACGACACCTGGCAGGCGCAGGCCCTGTGCGCGCAGACCGGGCCGGACTTCTTCTTCCCCGACCCCGGCAGCTCGGTGCGCGAGGCGAAGCGCATCTGCGCCATGTGTGACCTGCGCCCGGCCTGTCTGGAGTACGCGCTGGCCAACGACGAGCGGTTCGGCGTCTGGGGCGGCCTGTCGGAGAAGGAACGCCTGGCCCTGCGCCGCACCGCCCGCTGACCCCGCCGCCCGGCACACGCCCGCAGGCGCCGCCCGTCGGCCGCGGGACCGCCTGACCCGTGCGCGGGGCGTCAGCCCGCGGCGCGCGCCGCCATCCGGGCCTTGCGCGCGGCCAGCTTCTCGTCGAACTTCGCGGCCTCCGCGTCCAGCCCGCCCATGAACAGGCCGAGCTCCTCCTGCGCCTGGAGCCCCTCGGGGCCGAGGCCGTCGATCTCCAGGACCTTCAGGAAGCGCAGCACCGGCTGCAGCACGTCGTCGTGGTGGATGCGCAGGTTGTAGACCTCGCCGATCGCCATCTGCGCGGCGGCCCGCTCGAAGCCGGGGATGCCGTGACCGGGCATGCGGAAGTTCACGACGACGTCCCGCACCGCCTGCATCGTCAGGTCGGGGGCCAGCTCGAAGGCGGCCTTGAGCAGGTTGCGGTAGAAGACCATGTGCAGGTTCTCGTCGGTCGCGATGCGCGCCAGCATGCGGTCGCAGACCGGGTCGCCGGACTGGTGGCCGGTGTTGCGGTGCGAGATCCGCGTGGCCAGCTCCTGGAAGGCGACGTAGGCGATCGAGTGCAGCATCGAGTGCCGGTTGTCGGACTCGAAGCCCTCGCTCATGTGCGACATCCGGAACTGCTCCAGCTTGTCCGGGTCCACCGCGCGGGAGGCCAGCAGGTAGTCCCGCATGACGATGCCGTGCCGGCCCTCCTCGGCCGTCCAGCGGTGCACCCAGGTGCCCCAGGCGCCCTCGCGGCCGAAGAGCGTGGCGATCTCGTGGTGGTAGCTCGGCAGGTTGTCCTCGGTCAGCAGGTTGACCACGAGGGCGGTACGGCCGATCTCCGTCACCTTGGACTGGTTCTTGTCCCAGGCCTCGCCGTCCTCGAACAGGCCCGGGAAGTTGCGGCCGTCGCTCCACGGCACGTACTCGTGCGGCATCCAGTCCTTGGCGACCTGCAGATGCCGGTTCAGCTCCTTCTCGACCACTTCCTCCAGTGCGTACAGCAGCCGCGCGTCGGTCCAGACGGACGGGCTGCCGAGGTGAGGGGAGGTGATCGTCACGGGAACTCCAGGGGGACGCCGTACAAGGGGAGCGGAAGGGGTGCCCGGCGAGCGGTGCCGGGAAACCTACGTGATCGTAGGCTACGAAGCCGTAGGTTACGAAGCCGTAGGTTAAGGCTGCGGTAAAGAACCGCTGATCAGCCTGCCCCGACGGCCTTCCGCGGGGATGCGGACGGCCCCGGACCCGCAGGTCCCGGGGCCGTTCAAGCGTCGCGGTCACCCGGTCAGGCGTACAGCTCCCGCAGCCGCACCGAGAGGCAGGTCACACAGCCCTCCAGCTTCTCGAACTCGCTGATGTCGACCGTCACCACCTCGTGGCCGAGATCGGTCAGCAGCTCGGCGGTCTTCGGTGCGCTCGCCGCCATCAGCAGCTTGCTGCCGCCGAGCAGCACCACGTGCGCGCCGGACTCCTCCGGCACCGACAGGAAGCCCGGGAACAGCGACGGCCGGTCGATCTTCGGGATGTGCCCGATCACCGTGCCGTCGGGCAGCGCGGTCACCGCCGACTTCAGGTGCAGCACCCGGCTCACGGGCACGGCCACCACACGGGCGCCCAGCGGTTCGAAGGCCGCCCGCAGCTGCTGCACGCCGGCCGCGTTGGTCCGCCCGCCGCGGCCGACGTACACGGTGTCGCCGACCTTCAGGACGTCACCGCCGTCCAGGGTGCCCGGCTCCCATATCCAGTTCACCGAGCAGCCGAGGCGGGCCACGGCCTCCTCGACGCCGGCGGTCTCCGCCCGCCGGGACTCGGCGCCGGGCCGGGTGATCAGCGCCACGTTCCGGTACATGACGACGGTGTCCTCGACGAACACCGAGTCGGGGCAGTCGTCGGCCGCTTCGACCTCGATCGTCTCCCAGCCGTGCGTGCGCAGGGCCTCGACGTAGGCCTCCCACTGTTCACCGGCGAGCCCGACATCGACCTTCTCCCGCTCGATGTGCGTGACCAGACCGTCGGCGAGGCGGGGACCGGGGCGGCGGACGAGGGCCTTCTTGCTGGGCACGAGGGGCCTTTCGAATCGGTCGGAGCGATGGTGCGGTGTCCGGCGCCGAGCACGAAGGCGCCGGTCCGTCATCATGCAGGGCGCCCCGGCCAGGACAAAACCCTCGTTGTCAGGCCGTGTCCGTCCCGGGACCACGCAGGCCGGTCAGGCCGGGTCCGCGAGCGCCCCGGGCGTCGTCTCCGTCAGCACCCCTCCCTCCATCAGCAGCCAGCGCGTGATCCCGATCGACTCCAGGAACGGCAGGTCGTGCCCGGCGACGATCAGCGCGCCCTCGTACGACTCCAGGGCCGTGGTCAGCTGCCGGACGCTGGCCATGTCGAGGTTGTTGGTGGGCTCGTCGAGCAGCAGCAACTGGGGTGCCGGCTCGGCGAGCATCAGCGCGGCCAGGGCCGCCCGGAAACGCTCGCCGCCCGACAGGGTGCCCGTCTCCTGGTCGGCCCGCGCGCCCCGGAACAGGAAGCGGGCGAGACGGGCCCGGATCCGGTTGTTGGTGGCGCCCGGCGCGAACCGGGCCACGTTCTCGGCGACCGACAGGGCGTCGTCCAGCACGTCCAGCCGCTGGGGCAGGAAACGCAGCGGGACGTGCGCCGTCACCGTGCCGGACAGCGGCGCCAGCTCACCGGCGACCGTGCGCAGCAGCGTCGTCTTGCCGGAGCCGTTGCGGCCGACCAGCGCGATCCGTTCGGGGCCGCGCAGGTCCAGGACGCCCCGCACGCGCGCGTGGCAGGCCGTCTCCAGGTTCTCCAGGGTGAGCACCTGCCGGCCGGGCGGCACGGCCGTGTACGGCAGCTCGACGCGGATCTCGTCGTCGTCCCGTACGGCCTCCACCGCCTCGTCCAGCCGCTCCCGGGCCTCGGCGAGCCGCTCCTGGTGCATGATGCGGTGCTTGCCCGCGGACTCCTGGGCGGCGCGTTTGCGCGCACCCATGACGATCTTCGGTTCGCGTTTGGCGTCCCACATCTTCTGGCCGTACCGCTTGCGGCGGGCCAGTTTGACCTGGGCGTCGGCCAGTTCGCGCCGCTGTTTGCGCACATCGGCCTCGGCGACGCGCACCATGCGTTCGGCCGCCTCCTGCTCGGCGGCCAGCGCCTCCTCGTAGGCCGAGAAGTTGCCGCCGTACCAGGTCACCTCCCCGGAGTGCAGCTCCGCGATCTGGTCGACCAGGTCGAGCAGTTCCCGGTCGTGGCTGACCACGACCAGGACGCCCGGCCAGGAGGCGACGGCCTGGTACAGCCGCCGGCGCGCGTACAGGTCGAGGTTGTTGGTGGGCTCGTCCAGCAGCAGGACGTCGGGGCGGCGCAGCAGCAGCGCGGCGAGCCGCAGCAGCACCGACTCGCCGCCGGAGACCTCGCCGACGGTCCGGTCCAGGCCGATGTGGCCGAGGCCGAGTTCGCCGAGGGTGACCAGGGCGCGTTCCTCGACGTCCCAGTCGTCGCCGACGGTCTCGAAGTGCTCCTCGGCGACGTCGCCCGCCTCGATGGCGTGCAGCGCGGCCCGCTGCTCGGCGATGCCGAGGGCCTGGTCGACGCGGAGTGCGGTGTCGAGGGTGACGTTCTGCGGGAGGTGACCGATCTCGCCGGCCGCCCGGACGGTGCCGTCGGCCGGGACGAGTTCCCCGGCGAGCAGCTTGAGCAGGGTGGACTTGCCCGATCCGTTGACGCCGACGAGCCCGGTCCGGCCGGGGCCGAAGGAGATGTCCAGGCCGTCGAGGACGGTGGTGCCGTCGGGCCAGGCGAAGGACAGGGAACGAGCGGTGAGGGATGCTGACATGGGGCGCCTCGCGAGGGGTGTGAGCGTTCGGGTGGACGCGTGTCGAGACACCGCGAGGCGCAAACCGAAGGGCCGGGCACGGAGGGCCACGAAAAAAGGGCCTGTGCCGGGGGGACGGCTCGGACGCCGAGGTCGTACGCCGCGCACACCTCACCGGTGCGACGCGATGTCTCGGGACCTCAGACGAGCAACGTCCTTCTCCAATCGACGGCAACAGAACCGTCATACACCGTAGGAGGGCGCCGGAGGGCTGTCAACGCAATTCGCAGCGCCGGCCCCCGCGCGCGGGACCGCCCGGGTCGTTCAGCAGGCGTCCCGCATCAGCTCGGCCAGGTCGTGGTCCAGGTCCAGCTGGAGGTGCTCCAGGCCCACCGGGACCAGGTCGCCGGCCGCCTCCAGGAACCGCCGTATCTCGCCCGAGCGCACATGCACGATCGCGGTGCCCTCCGGGGCGTGGAACTCCAGCACCGTGCGGTCGTACCCGTACGGCCGGACCCGGACGTCGCCCTGGCCCTCGGGGCCCTGCAGCCCGGCCATGAGCAGTTCGCGGGAGAAGGTCCAGCACACGTCGACGCCCTCCAGGGTGGCCGGGGCCGGGAAGGTCATGCGGACGGCGAACGGGTCGCTCCGGTCGTAGCGCAGCGTCGCGGGAATGCTCGGCATGCGCGGTGCGGCGGCGACGAGACGGGCCTCTACGGGCTGCTCGATGACGGTGGACAACGCCTTGCTCCCTCGTGACGGCTGGACTGCGCCCGGATGTGCGGCACCCGGCACTGGAAGAGACGACGGATTCGGCCGATGCGTGCACACGGGGAACGAGTGACCTCGGTCACCGCGTTCATGCACGGGGAACGCACGGCTGTTCCCGTTCGTCCGGCGTCGCGTGCGTCCCGGCAGGCCCTCTGGACGGGGCCGGGAGGGTGGGCTAGCTTCGCCCGCCATGAGGCGCTTGGGGAGCACGCGACGCTGGGGACGGGCGAGCCGGCTGGTGGCGGCGGGAGTGGCGTGCGGGGCGGCGCTGGCCGCCCTGACGGCCCCGCAGGCCGGGGCCCGCCCGCTCGGACAGGGCGGTGCCGGCCCGGCGGCCGTACTCGCGGTGAACTCCGGCCGGGGAGGCGTGCACTGGGCGGCGAAGGACCCCGGCACGCCGCAGGTCCGCTTCCGGGGACTGGCGGCCCTCGACCGGCACACCGCCTGGCTGGCCGGCACCGGCGGCACGGTGCTGCGCACCACGGACGGCGGCACGAGCTGGCGGAACGTCTCTCCGCCGGGCGCGGCCGACGCGCAGTTCCGGGACGTGACGGCGTTCGACGCGCGGCGCGCGGTGGTGCTGGCCATCGGCGAGGGCGAGGCGTCCCGCGTCTACCGCACCGACGACGGCGGCACCACCTGGACGGAGTCCTTCCGCAACACCGACCCGCGGGCCTTCTACGACTGCCTCACCTTCTTCGACCGCCGGCACGGCCTCGCCCTGAGCGACCCCGTGGACGGGAGGTTCCGCCTGCTGTCCACCGCCGACGGCGGGCGCTCCTGGCGCGTGCTGCCCTCCGCCGGCATGCCGCCCGCGCTGGACGGCGAGGCGGGCTTCGCCGCGAGCGGCCAGTGCCTGGTCGCCTCCGGCCCGCGGGACGTCTGGCTGGCCACCGGCGGCGGCGCACGCGCGCGCGTGCTGCACTCCGCCGACCGCGGACTGACCTGGACGGCCGCCGACACGCCGGTCCCCGCGGGCGATCCGGCGAGGGGCGTCTTCGCGCTCGCCTTCCGCGACCGCACCCACGGCATCGCGGTCGGCGGCGACTACCGCCCCGACCAGCCCTCGCCGGACGCCGCCGCGGTCAGCGCCGACGGCGGCCGCACCTGGCGTCCCGCCGCCGCCCCGCCGCCCGCCTACCGCTCCGGTGCCGCCTGGCTCCCGCACAGCCGCAGCGCCGCGCTGGCCGTCGGCCCGACCGGCACCGACCTGACCACCGACGGCGGCCGCAGCTGGCGCACCGTCGACACCGGCTCCTACGACACGGTGGCCTGCACCCCCGACCTGAGCTGCTGGGCGGCCGGCGAACAGGGCCGGGTGGCACGGCTCGAACGGTGAGGTAAGTGCACGCAACGCGGGTACTCGTTCCCTGCCGCAGAGGAAAGGAGCGATCATGCCAGCCGGTTCCAGCCCCAAGCGCGAGCGCCAGTACGAGCACATCAAGAAGAGCGCGCAGGACCGGGGCGAGAGCACCGGGCGCGCCAAGGAGATCGCCGCGCGGACGGTGAACAAGGAACGCGCCCGCTCCGGCGAGTCCAAGACCGCCAGCCGCAGTTCGACCCAGGACATGTCGTCGTCGAGGCGCGGCGGTCAGCGGTCGGGCAACCGGGTCGGCTCGCACGGCCCGACGCGCGACCAGTTGTACAACGAGGCGAAGCAGCGCGGCATCGAAGGCCGTTCGCACATGAACAAGGACGAGCTGCAGCGCGCCCTGAACGCCAAGAAGGGCTGACGGCCCCGCGGCCCCGGGCCGCGGGCCTCAGCCGAGTGTCTGCCGGTAGCGCGCCAGTTCGGGGGCCGTCTTCGTGGCGATGAACTCCGTGACGCGGTAGGCGCACACGCCGGCCACGACGAACGGGTCGCCCGCCACGAGGTCCTCGATGCGGGCGCGGTCCCGCGCCCCCCGGGCCGAGACCCCCCCCGCGCCGGGGGGGGGGGGGGGCGAGGGCGGCGAGGAGC
>NZ_JBEYXJ010000134.1:0-19873 GCF_040645015.1 Streptomyces sp. NPDC046881
CAGCCCTCCTGCCAGGCGTCCGAGGAGTCGATGGCGTACATCTCGTCCGTGGACTTCAGGTAGTAGCCGGTGCCGTCGAACTTGAAGCGGTCGGGGTCGGAGAGGTTCTTGCCGGTCTGGATGCACAGCAGGGCGTCGTGGGCGCCGGCCTCGTGCGCGTACGTGTAGTGCGAGTCGTTGGTGACCAGCGGCGGGATGCCGAGCTTCTTGCCGATCTCCAGCAGGCCGTCGCGGACCCGGCGCTCGATCTCGATGCCGTGGTCCATCAGCTCCAGGAAGTACTTGTCCTTGCCGAAGATGTCCTGGTAATCGGCGGCGGCCTTCAGGGCCTCGTCGAAGTGGCCGAGGCGCAGCCGGGTCTGCACCTCGCCGGAGGGGCAGCCGGTGGAGGCGACGATGCCCTCGGACCACCGGGCGGGTCTCCTTGTCCATCCACGGCCACTTCTGCAGCCAGCCGTGGAGACGACGGTCGGAAGCCGGAAGCTCTCGATCTCGTCGTCGGCCTGGGCCCGGATGCCACCGATCCGGTACGCCCCGCAGGGTGAGTATGGGGCAGGCCCTCGCCGGAGACCGGCGAGGGCTTAGGGCGCACATGAACTCCAGGTGCAGGGGCTCAGTGGAACCAGGTCAGGACCTGTTCCGCGAAGCCCCTGCCCAGCACCTGGAAGGCACCGCTGGTAAGGCCGACCACGGCAGTGCCGGCCAGGGTGGTCAGCGCTCGGTGCTGGGAAGAGATGGCACGGAGGGCCGTCCACGATGACTTCCATCGAGGATCCCGGCTCGACGGCATGTCGGACTGCCCCGTAACCTCGGGGTTGGAACTGATGGCAATGCCTCCGATCTTGAAGTGCTGGCGCGTTTCTTGGACGGGTGCGAGACCCATCGGACTGCTGTGCGGCCCCCCGTTGGCGCGGGGGGCCGCAGTCGTTTCACCTCCTGGTGCTCGACCGACGTCGGACTGCTGTGACAGCGAGAGCCCGTTGGCGCGGTGCCCCTCAAAAACCCCAACTCCGGTCTCCAAGGCGGCTGCTCTCGTCGCTTCGAGTGAGTCTATGGCGGCACACTGACAACGAAACGGTGTAAAAAGATGTCGCGAGACTTCGCTGACAGGATGAGATAGGGGAATTGGCATATGCCAGCTCGTCCGCGCATTCCGGACCCACAAGAAGGGCAGCTTCAGCTGTTCGCGTACGAGCTGCGGGAGCTGGGAGAGGGGAAGGTCTCCATCGGGTGGATCGCTGGGCATGAACAGACGACGGTCTCCAAGGCCGCCCTATATGCGGCACTGTCCGGTACCCGCGTGCCGACCGAGAGGACCCTCAGCACGCTGCTGCGCTGGTGGGCCGGCAACCCTGCAGACGAAGCCGACGACATCGACGAGACATACATCGAACCGGTGTGGGCCTGGATCGAAAGACTTCCCCGGGACCACGAGGGTCGACGACTCGCGACGGCATGGCGGGCAAGGCTCCGCAGTCTCGCCCGCAGGATTGAGTTGGAAAGGGAGCGCGTCCCCAAGGCGGAGCGAGTGGTCATCGCTGTTCCCAGGGAGCAGCAGCGCTTCATCGCCGAGCTCACGCGCCTGATCAAGCTCACCGGACTGGAAGACGAGCTATGGCTGATGCTCGGCTCCTTCTCCTCACGAGTGGAGAGATACCTGGCCGGCGAGGCGATCCCGACGGACAGCACGTGCTGGTTGCTCGTGGAGAGGCTGATCGACTTCCTTCCTCAGGAGGTCGATCCGATGGACGCCCTCCTCCGTTTGCGCCGGTCAGCCGAAGTCGCCAGGACGGGCCGCGCACGAGAGCGACGCGTTGCTCGGCGCAGCAGGAGGGCTTCACGCTGAGCGTGCTTTTGGAGCCCCGGACCACTTGGTCCGGGGCTCCGTGCTGGTACGACTGGACGGCCGCGGGCCGTCGTGCGCACCGCCGCTGACCGGTACCTCGGCTCCATCGCCGTGGCGAACACCCGCCGGGC
Organism: Streptomyces sp. NPDC046881; assembly: GCF_040645015.1. Taxonomy (NCBI): domain Bacteria; kingdom Bacillati; phylum Actinomycetota; class Actinomycetes; order Kitasatosporales; family Streptomycetaceae; genus Streptomyces; species Streptomyces sp. NPDC046881. The sequence continues at coordinate 1,978 of NZ_JBEYXJ010000134.1, forward strand.
CTACACCACGGCGCTCGGCAAGGTCTGCCCCGCGCTCGGCGAGGACCGCCCCCTGTCCACAGCTGACTCGGTGATAGGGAAGGTCAGCTGCCCCCGAACGGGCCGCGGGGGAACCTGCCGCTGGACCCGGCCCCTCCGCTGCTGCAGCCGCTGGACAGGATCACGGTGATGCTTCACCTGGACCGGCGTCCGGTTCGGAGGACTCCGGGACTGTGTCCTCCGTGCCGCCCGGTCCGAGGACCCGCCGCGGGGACGGCGGTGATGCGGAGTGGGCGCCAAGGACCCCGCGGGCTCGCAACTCGCTGAGGTCTGGCAGATGGATGCCGGGCAGCGCGTCGAGAAGGTCGGCCTGTGCGGCGCGGATGCCCTGGGCGGGAGCCTCTGCCCGTGCCAAGGTTGCGCGGGCGGTCACGATGATCATCGTACGGGCGGCTCTTGACGAACTGGGGGTCGCCGAGGAAGAGGATGACCATCTCGCGGTCACGCTTGCGGAAGCCGTCCCCCTTGGCACCGTAGACGGAGTCGATGAACTCCTGGGAGCCCATGTACCGCACGTGGGCGTCGCGCTTCTTGCCCTTCCTCACGAAGTCGGCGATGAAGTCCACCATGGCCCTTGAACGCGTCGACCTCGATGACGACCCGGTCTACGAAGGCTGCGATCTCCGCAACCCACTCGTCGGGTGCCCAGAACGCCCACGGCCGGCTCCTGGCCGCCGACCCCGCCGCGTTCCGGGCGAAATTCCGGAAGATGGCGGCCTCGGCCTTCGCGTTCTACCGGGCACGGCTCCCGTGCGCCCGATCTGGCGCGCGGTGCCCGGTGGGCGGAGCCGGTGAGCGGCTGCAGGACGGACTCGTACACGGACAAGACCGGCGCGCGCGAGAGGCCCAGCCGCGCGCCGACTCCTTCGCGTACGTCGACGAACATCCAGGTGCACCCCACGGGCCCGCGGGTGCTGATGAGGTCGGCCACGGTCCGCTCGCCCTAATAAGCGGTCCCGCTGATCACAGCAGTCTGCCGGGGAAGTCCGGCCGAAGCACCGGGTTCGCCACTTCCTCCATGTTCGGAAGGAAAGATGAAGAGTGCCCGGATGTGCCTCCGCTGATCACAGACAGCTGGGCCCACAGGGTGGTCGCGTCGGATAAGCCATCGTTATCCGACGCGATCCAGGTTGTGGCGAGCTGCTGTCGCTACCCTCCAGGCACTCTTCCGCTCCGCTGCTCGCCTGGCGGTTCCGGCGGCTCCAGGGTGTTGGCATGCCGACAAGTGAAGCGGCGTCGCGGCGATTCCTGCCGGATCCGCACCATCCGCTCGCGGTGACGGAAGTAGTCGCGGTAGAAGTCGCGCCGGTGCTCGGACTCCTGCTCGGCATGACGCTGCCCCTTCGGGGCCAGGAGCTGAGCCTGCGCGAGATCGCGGCACGGCTCGGCATCACCAAGGGCGCCAAGAACGGACAGCATCCATCCCCGGCGACCGTCATGCGGATGCTGCGCGAGCACAACGAACGGACAGCCGGCACGGAGCCCGTGACGGCGATGGAGGTCGCTGAGAGCGCCTGAGAGCCGACACGGACGCCACAAGATCCCCATCTATGGGAGCTCTGGAGGCGTGACACCGGCTCAGCAGACCTCAGTCTGCACCCGGTTCAGCTCTTCAGAGGACGAAGGGGCAGTGCATGATCTCCAACCCTCCTCACAGCGGACTCAATTTCCGCGGACGCACGTCAATTGCCGACCGCAACGGGAGCCGTCAATCCCTCTTTCCTACTAGAGGTACCGGTCAACACCGCAGGTCACGAGCCTGAGTTGGCTAGGTGGCACCTGCTGTCAGAGAGTGCCCCTTATGCTTGGCCTTGGTCTTCCGCCGGGTCCACTCGCGCTTCACCACGAGGAGATCGACGGGTCCCTCGTCGTGAAGGCCCGGCCAAACGGCCGGGTACCTCTGGACTCCAGGAGGACCAGTTGGATGGAGAGGCACCCGCCTCACCGGCTGAGGCAGACGAGCAGAAGGCCACCGAGCGGCGTCGGGAACGACGTCAGAAGCTCATGCAGGTCGCGCTCGACTGGTCGCCGGTGCTGGCGAAACTCACCACCATCGTGATGCAGCACCTCTCCTGACGGAGAGCGGTGGGCGCGGTCGTACATGGTCCGGGCAGCAACAAGCCCGGTCGCCTGCTACACGACCGGGCTGCTGCTGTATCGCGGCGGAGGGCCCTGGAACCGGGGGTAGGAGCCCGGGGACGGGGCCCTCTGGTGTGTAGACGTTGTATCTACACCCGCATCTTGAGCGTACCGCCTCTATAGCCTGCCCTACAGACTCGGCCCCACTTCAGGGCCCGTTCGTGTAGTACACGGAGGCTCCGCTACCCGGGGTTGACCGGCCACGCGCGCACGTGGGAGCAGGTGGTGGAGGCGCTCCGGCGGTAGGTGCCGACGTGCCCGCACTGTCGCCCGCATACCGAGCTGGGCGTCCTCGACTAGGCGCTGCGTGGACGGCGGCCCGCCGTCTTCTGCGCGGTCGTCTGCTTCGCCGCGGTCTTCTTGGCGGGCTGCTCCTGCGCGGCGACCTTCTTCGGCTTTGGCAGCTCGTGGCCCTCGTCGCTGCGGCGGCCCCGACTTCGACCCCGGATCGCCCTGGGGCCTGGGCCTCGCCTGGTCGCGCTGGCGGCCGTGCGCACCGGGATGGTGCGCTGGCTCGCCGTGCTCACCGGCCGGAACCGGTGAGGCCAGCCCTCCTTTATGCGCGTACGCGTGCGCGCATAAAGGAGGGTCCAGAAAGTCCAGGAACCCGGCCGTCTCCCCGGCCGAGCCAGGTCCGGTGCGCGACAATCGCGGCGTGCAGACGTCGAAGTTCCCCTCAGTCCGCGCCCTCGACCAGCTCCTCGACAGCCTGGGCGCCGGCGCGGCCCGTCGGCGTCAGCTGGACATGGTGCGCGGGGAGCTGGAGCGGGCGCTGAACCGGGGCGCAATGCCGGTCCCGGCCCGGCGCACCCTGCAGCGGCTCCTGGAAGAAGAGGCCCGCCCGTACGTCCGGATCGCGAAGTCGGGGGCCCTTCGGCACCGGCGGGTGGACGGCGGCTTCCCGCCCACGTCAGAGGCGACCAACGAAATCCGCCGTAAGTGCATCGACCTGCTGCGCGAGGCGCTCGGGATGCCCCCGCTACGCCTGGGCGGTGGGGAGATCCCGCTGCAGCCCGCACCGCCGGCGGCGACACTGTCCGCGCTGGCCCGCCAGCTCGACCGGTACCTGGCCGGCGCGATGTCCCCGCCGCAGACCCGGCTGACGGCCCTGCTCGCCGTCGAGCTGAACACCGCAGCGCGCAGCGGGGAGCTGGTCGAGCTACGCACCACGCATCTGGGCGAAGACAACGCCGCGGTGTACGTCGAGCGGCACCCCCAGGGCGGCGGGACTGCCGAGGGGGAGTGGGTCGAGACCTCGGCGCTGACCCGGGCTGCGTTAGAGCGCTGGCTGGACGTGCGCAAGGACCTGGTGCAGCGGGCCCACGGTACCTCGAAGCTGTGGGTGTCGCTTTGGATGAACCATGACGGCGTCCTCAACGACGAAGGGCGCACGGTGATTCGTCCGCCCGGGATGCCGCTGGAGGAGAACGGGCTGATCACCTCGTACCGGGTCGGCCGGCTGCGGTACGACGGGCTGCGCCAGCTGCTGCCACCGGGTCAAGCTCGGCGGCTGCGTCGCACAATGAGCACAGCCGAAACCCCGGCTGCTCGGCGGCGTCTAGCGCCCGGTCCAGCGGCAGCACCGGCGCCGACCGGCGCCTCTTCGCAGTCGACGGCGTGCACGACACCGCCCCGGCCGGGACCGCGGCCGCTGGCCTTGGCCAGCACCCAGCCGGACGGCCGCCGCGGGCCACAGCGCCTGTTGGGCGGGCAAGGGCGGCTCCAGGTACTCGGTGGGCACGGCGTTGTACGAGACGCCGTCCAAGGGCCGCACGTGGTCCGGAGCGCGCACACAGACCCGGTACTCGGCCACCGAGCTGTCGGCGCAGCTGGAGGAACGAGACGCGGAGCTGGAGGCAGTTCGTGCGGCCAACCGCGAGGATGCGAGCCCTTATGAGCACCCCTTGGCAGACCCGGCGGACGAGCCGCCGGCCCCTGGCCGCCCTGAGGGGCGCGCCCCCACGAGCCGATCGACCCTGCCGGCATCGGCCGGCGCGTCGTACGGCGGCAGGCGAGGACGCCGCTGCCGTCCCACGCGCCCTCGAGGACGTACGGTTCGACGCACGGTAGGACTCCCGGCACGAGCACCTCGCCGGTGACGGGCGCGGCCAGGCAGAGCTGGCGGAGTGGGAGCGCATAGACCAGCTGCTCGCCGACGCCGCGCCGGGCACCGTGTACGACCCGGACACCGACGATGTTGTCCAGGCGGAGCTCGCCGCAGAGGCCGCGACCACCGCCGAACGCGAGGCAGCCCTACGCGAGGCGCAGCCGATCACCACCCGCGCCGACGAGCTCCAAGCGCTGCGCGAGCTGGGCACGCTGGAGCAGACCGAACCCCGCGAAGGCGACGAAGCCGTTCGGGACGAGCTCACCCGCCGCACCGGGTCGTACGTACAGGCCAACGTCGACGCCTGGCTCGCCCAGGCCATGGCCGCGCACCGCGGCCACTACGCCCACCCGGCAGCCCGCGAGGCCGCCGCTGGCCTCCTGCCGCAGTCCGTCCAGGACACGGCCCTTGTGTGGGGGTTCCTTTGCTCAGTGTCTGAAGTGCGCACCATATCCGGCACGGACGGCTCGTGTCGCGGGCTAGTGGATGCGGTCGGTCACCTTTTGCTCAGGAACACGCTGAGAGGGGGCCGCCAGTGCCTTCGGCACGCCTCGCCTCTGCGGCAAGCAGGATGCCTTCATGGCGGGGCGCACAGCTTGGTCGGCAGCTTTGGGACAGACAGCCAATGTCTGGTGGTTCGGTCGCTACGGTCGCTGCCCGCGGGCAGCAGCGACTGAAGGACCAGTGGCTCTGTGCCTCTTCAGTCGCTGCTGGAACCAGGGGAAAAGTACAGGTCAGCGGGGTGTCTCCTGTGAAACAGCGACTGAAGCGACTGAAGGTCTGATATATGAAGCCATTCCTGTGTGCGCGTGTGCGTCATATATAGCGAGCTTCAGTCGCTTCAGTCGCTGTTCTGGTTGGTGCAGTTGGGGTGACCTGCGCTTTCTGTCGACTGGCGGCCAACGAACCGAGAAGCGTTCAGTAGCTGTGTTTCGGTCTCGGTCGCTGTCTGATGCTTCCCCCTGCCCGGGTCATGGCACGGGCAGCACGCCCGCCCCGCCCAAGCTGCGTACTCCCTCCCGTCACGTTCGCTAGTCTGTGTCTGTCGTTGAGTCGCTTCAGTCGCTGATAGGGGGTGTGCATGCCTGCTGAGCTGGGCTTTTCCCGTGGCGACTCAAGTCATTCGACCTCCAATGCTTCAGTCGCTGCCGCCTCCTTGGCCACTGCCCGTTGGTGCGCTCGCTCGGGCTGGCCCGTCCACCCCCTTGCTGCAGGCCGTAAGACACCGCCCGCCAACTGCGCCGACTGCCGTACCCAAACCCACCCGCCCGCAGCCTGCGTCTGCCTGCCTGCAGGCCGCTGGTGCCACGGCTTCCACGCAGCAACTCTCGACCAGGCCCGCATCGAACGATGGTGGGGCGACCACCCGGAATTCGGCGTCGGGGTCGCCTGCGGACCTGCTGGCCTGATCGTGCTCGACATCGATGCCCACCCGGCCCCGCCCCCGGCCCGCGACCGGATCCTGCCCGGCATCCCCATCGCCGACCAAGTCGACCTGACCGGCCTAGCCAACGGCTTCCACACGCTTGCCGTCTTGGCGGCTCTGCGCGGCCAGCCCAGCCCGGCAGACGACGAATCCACCCTGCGGGTCCGCACCCCTTCCGGCGGACTTCACGTCTGGTACCGCACGGACGGCCGCCGCTGGCAGTCCTCCGTCGGCTCCACCCCCGGCCGCGCCCTGGCCTGGCAGGTCGACATCCGCGCCCACGGCAGCTACATCATCGCCCCCGGCACCACCACCAGCTACGGCACTTACACGCCGGTAGGCACCACTCGGGCACCAGCCACTCTGCCGAGCTGGCTCGCACACGAACTCGACCGCACAGGCCACCTGCCGGCTACTGCGATCCCCGCGCCCAGGCCCGTGCCACCCCGCGCCCAGCAGGCTGTCCTCGCCGCCGGAGGCGGCCGCGACCACGCCCAGAACATGCTCACGACCATCCTCGCCCCCGTCGAAGCCTGCGGACAGGCCCCTGAAGGTGCCGGCTTCTCCGACGCCCTCAACCGCGCCGCTTACACCCTCGGCGGCCTCATCGCCGCAGGCCGCATCCTCCGCGCCGAAGCCGTCCAAGCCCTGACGGAGGCGGCGGCAACGGCCCGCCCAGGCCAGGACCGCCGCATCGAGCAGATCATCAGCAGCGGCCTGTCCGCAGGCCTCAAGCGCCCCCTCCACAGCGGGAGGCGTCCGTGACGTCGCCCCGCCCGGAAGCTCTCTTCGACTTCGATCCCGAAGCCGTCGCAGCCCAGATCCGCGCCCAGCACACGACGATCCCCCTCCCTGGTCAGGCGGATGCCGAACGCCCCATCAGCGCCGGCGAAGCGACCGCACAGGGACTCCTGCCCGACACCCTCACCGACCGCGGCAACGCCAAGCTCTTCGTGAAGCTGTACGCCCGCGACTACCGCCACGTGCCCGGAATCGGCTGGTACCGGTGGGACAACACCCGCTGGCAGATCGACGAGGACGACACGGTCCTCTGGGCAGCCGGCGACCTCGCCGAGAACATCGCCGCCCACGACCCCCGTGGTGTCTTCACCACGACTGCCCTGCAGAAGCACCGTCGCCGGTCCATGTCCACCACTGGCATCAAGGCGATGCTCACCCAGGCCAAGTCGGCTCCCGGCATGGTCCTCAACGCAGCCGCCCTGGACGCCGACCCCTACGCGCTCTGCACCCCGGACGGCATCGTCGACCTGCGCACCGGCCTGGTGAAGACCCCCGACCCGAACAAGGACTTCCACTCACGCTCCACCATGGTCGGCTCCCAGCCCCAGCCCACACCCCGGTGGCAAAAGTTCCTGACCGACACCTTCGGCGACGACGCCGAAGGCCGGGAGATGATCGACTATCTCCAGCTGCTGCTCGGCTACTCCGTCACCGGCGACGTCGGAGCCCAGATCCTGCCGTTCCTCTTCGGTACCGGCAAGAACGGCAAGTCCGTACTGCTGGACGTGCTGATGAAACTCCTCGGCGACTATGCCGACGCCGCCCCGCCCGGATTCCTTATGGCCAAGCCCTACGAAGGCCACCCCACCGACCTGGCTGAACTCCACGGCCGACGCGTCATCGTCTGCTCAGAGGTCAAACCGGACGACAAGTTCGACGAGGCCCGCGTCAAGCTGCTGACTGGCGGCGACCGCATCAAAGCACGCCGCATGCGGCAGGACTTCTTCAGCTTTCAGCCCACCCACAAGCTCTGGCTGCTGGGCAACCACCGGCCGGAGGTCGGCACCGGCGGCTTCGCCTTCTGGCGTCGCATGCGGCTGATCCCCTTCGAACGCGTCGTCCCCGACCACCGCAAGATCGACAACCTGGCCGACCTCCTCGTCACCGAGGAAGGACCCGGCATCCTCAGCTGGCTCATCGACGGAGCCCGCCGCTACCTCACCGGCGACCGCGACCTCTCAGGTCCGCAACGCGTCCGCATCGCCACCACGGCGTACGCCGAGACCGAGGACCACACCGGCCGCTTCTACGAGGAATGCTGCGTACTCGGACCAGACCTGCGGGCGGAGCAGACGGCGCTCTACGCCGTCTACAAGACGTGGTGCCAGAATGAAGGAGCACCGGCCATGTCCTCACGCGCCTTTGCATCCCGCACCCGCGAACTCGTCGGACTGGCCTCGCCCAAGGAGATGATCCTGTCCAACCAGCGCAAGCACTACCCGGGTATCGGACTGCTCACCGACCAGGAGAGGGACGCCAGCTGATGAGTTCCCTGATCACCGAGGACGAGATCAGTCACGAGACCGAGATCGTGTGGCTGGAAGACATCAAGGACCTCGACTACGTCCGCCAGACCCTGGACCGGTTGCCCAACCGCAAGGGCAAGCCGGCCTACCACCGCGACGGCCGCATGGTTGGCTACGCCGTCCTCGGCCCCACTGCCAAGCCGTCCCGCGTCTCCGGCACCTTCCGACGCCGCGTCTTCTGGCTTCTGCCGCACGACCGCGACACCGAGCCCGACGGCCTCTACGCCCGCAGCGCCCCTGCCGAAGCCGTCGACCCGCGCACTCTCAATCCGCGCGTCAAGGGTTACAAGACTGAACGCTCCGAAGGCGGACCGCCATCGACCGCGATGCAGGCACTGGGCATAACACTGCCTCTTTGACCGAGCGGTGGCCGCCGAACTCGGAGCGCTTCCGCTGGCAGGGCCGGGTCCGTGAGGGTCCCCCCCAGCCGGTCAACGCCCACCTGCTGTTTCCCGGGCCTCGCAGGGCGACTGTTCAGGCGCCGCGCAGCATTGGCGCGGCTAGGGCTCGACACCGCGGCCCGCAAGCACGGCGGCGACCGCCGGTCATCATCGACGACATGCTCCACACCGTGCTCCGCCGCCGGGTGGCGAGTCCGTCGAGCAGATCCAGTCCGACCTGATCATCCCCACCGGCAAACGCAAGGACCAGAACCCCTCCGTCACGAGCATCTACCGGGCGCTCGCCGGACATGCCAAGCACGAGGCGTACCCCGAAGCCGTCGAACAGGCCCACGCCGACTTCGCAGCCCTCCAGGCCGGCGAAGTCCCTGGACCCCGCCTCGCTCTCCCTGACCGAGCGTCACGTTGATGACAGAGAGCTACTTGTCACTTCGCCGTAGCTTCGGGAGAACAGGGACGGGGCTACCGTTCCACTGTCTCCGCGATCCGGCTCGGGCCCGGCGCAGGGCCGCTGCGCTGGAGACATCGGCTTGGCGGCGCCGCTTGATACGAGACTGCTCGAGCGGAGCCGGCTGATCGGCCGCCGCGTCCGGCTCAGGGATCGCCGGAAGCTGAGCGCCAGCATGAACCGCTGCCCGGCAGGTCGGTACGGCGGCCGCCATACCGCAGCACGCGGAGCTGCGGACCACGGCGTGAGGTGAGCGACTGGCGGCATGGAGGGGGCGCGGCACGACTGCTTTAGCAGCAACCGTCTTAGAAAGTCGAGGAATTGGGGTAGTTCACTCGATCGAGAGATGATCTTGGCCACTCTCAAACCTGGAGTGCATGTGGTCTTCATCACTAGATCTTGGCGTTCTGTCATTGTCATGCCACGTTCGGTGATCCAAAGTCGCTGGTCGCACCGCACTGCGCGATACAACTAATGCCACCGTGCGCAACTGGTTGATCCCTTAACGTAAAAGTCGTGAGGCGACGCATGCGTGTTCGGGGCTCTCGGGCGGTTGAGTAGTTCACGCCCGGCGCACCTCCGCGCCGATCAACGCCCCTCAACGAAGAGGACTGATGACTGAAGAAGTCGGAGAGGACGGCCGCGTTCCCGTGGCCGAAGCCCCTCTCCCGCTGCCCGTGGAGTTCGAGGCGCTCTACATCCTGCACCAGGAAGGGTTCCACGAGCTGGCTCTGGCCGTTCTGGGGACGAACGACGCGGCCGAATCGGCGGTCCACCGCGCCTTCCTGGAGATCCTCCGCCTGTGGGACAAGCTGAAGGAGGAGAGCGAGGATCTCCAGCAGGAGGTATGGGCGATCGTCAGGCGCACCGTCATATCCGAGCACCTGCTGTCCCTGCGCGAGCAGATGGCAGCCCTGGACAGCGGCAGCGGCCTGTACGCGGCGCTCGGCGCGCTCCCTCCGCGACAGTTCGACGTCATGGTCCTGCGCTACATCGGCCACTACGACACCAAGCGCATCAGTTGGTACATGGGCATCACAGCCAGCACCGTCGACTACCACTGCCGCAAGGCCCGGGAGCGCCTGTCCCCGGTCTACCAGCGGATCCTGAAGTGCCAGGGGGAAGAGACCGTATGAACACATGGGAAGAACGTCTGGCGGGCGCGTCCACGTGTGAACCGCGCCGCCCCTTCGACGTGGCCGCCGGCCTGCGCCGCCTGGCCCAGGACGCCGGGTATCTCCCACCCCCGGCACCGGCACCGGCACCGGCACCGAAGCTGACACCGGCTCCGGCACCGTCTCCGGAACGCCCGGACAGTACGTCGGCCCGGCATCGACTGACGGCCGTCACCTCCTGGAGCGTCACCCAGGCCGGCGCGGCCTCGCACGTGAAGTACCTCGCCGACATCATCGGCACCACCCGCACCGTCTTCGAGGGATGGACCGACGATCTCGACATCGACGGGATCCACGTCTTCGCCTGTTCCCTCTACCTCGCCAACCATCCCGAAAGCGCTCGGTTCTGGTGGGGGTTCGCCGCGGGCGCCGGCCACGGCGCGGCCGCCTACTGCCTGCACCTGCAGCACCTCACCAACGGAGAGCTGAGGGAAGCAGACCTCTGGTGGGAACGCGTCGAAGACGCCCTGGCCGACGCGGAAGGCGACGACCTGAACATCGGCGAGACGACGACGCTGATCGAGGTACTGGAGAACTTCGCCGGGTACCGCGCCCGCACCGGCGCCCACCGGGCGGTTCCCATCGGCGGCCTGCGGGAAGAGGTCAACCGCCTGGCCGACCAGTACGACGACGGCCTGCTGGGCCGGCCCGACCGCCGCCTCGCGGACCGACTGCGCGAACTCACCAGCCACTGACCCCACCCACCGCACGGGAGCCTCCCCCGGCACCACCCCACCCGGGAGGCTCGCTTCAGCTACGTCCCCAGGTAGCCGAACGCGCTCCGGCCGCCCCGGGGGTACGTGATGCGGCCCTGAAGCCGTTGCTGGACAACCGGCAACCGAGCGAGGACAAAACGTCGATAACCTGCGATCACTGAGTAACTTCCCGTGTAGCGTTCAGCGTAACGTTGAAGAGGGGAGCCGTGATGTACGAAGCAGTCGATGAACTGCTACGCGCAACCACTGACTTGCCGCCGCCGCGCATCCGAGCGGAGCTGCGGCGCGCTCACCGGCTGACGCAGCAGGAAGTCGCGGAGGCCATCGGCGTGCATCGCATTCAGGTGGTGCGGTGGGAGAACGGGCAGGCGAAGCCACGCAATCCTCACCTCCGCGCCTACCTCCGACTGCTTGAAGGCTTGGCGGCTCAGCACCCCGAAGTGCTACAGGCACAGGCAGGAAGCTGATGCCTTCCCCACCCGCTCAGTGCCCATTAACGGCGAAGAGGCCCCGTCGCCACAACGGAGCCTCTTCCAAAACCGACTCAACCGAGCTAGCCACTCTGAGCCGTGTCCGGTGAGGTGACCTCGCCGGGGTGATGCCCGTGGGCCTTAGGCCCGCGTGGTCACCTATACCCAGAGTATGCGCAAGGGATTGCGCAACGCCACTACTCAGGGGATCTACTGGGTCACACCTGCCGGTCGCGACTTCCCTACCTGGGGAGATGCACCACCCTTGCATAACCAGAAAGACGCAGACGTTTCCGGACAAGTCGACGGCTCCGGTCTGCTCACCAGAGCACAAGCGCCTGCCAGCGGCGTATCCGTTCCCCGGCACATGGGCGTCGGTTCTGACCTTGTCCACTCCCTGGACTACGTCGTGATGCTCCAGGTGATGTTCAACTTGGCATCCGGCGTCCAGTCCACCCCCATGACGGTCTGGGAGCAACTGAAGGACCGCGGCATCCGCTCGGCGAAGAACGCCCGCGAACTGGTAGGCAAAAACGCCGTCTACGAGTCGTTCGCACGCCTCTTGGAGGCCGGCTACCTGCGGCGCGTTCAGCTTCCACACCCCACGCTGGCGGGGCGCAAGGGCCCCGTCGTCTACGAGGTCTACGACAACCCTGCCTGGAACCCGGACTGGGCTCCGGCATGTACGGAACCCGAAGGTCACGGACAGGTAAAACCGCAGGTCGCAACGCTTCCCGGAACGCCGGAACCGGTGTTCCGGGAAACTGACAAAACCGCAGGTCGCAACGCTTCCCGGAACGCCGGAAGCGGTAACGACGGTTCCGGCGTTCCGGGAAGCGTCAAACGCCGCGTTCCCGCAGGTCAGAACGCTTCCCGTGTTCCGGGAAGCGGAATCGTGTCCCCCCCACACCCCCCGGAGGGGGAGGATTCCTCCTCCCCCTACCCCCTCACCGACCCCCTTGGGGCGCTCCCCTCACAGAGGGAGGGGGCGGACTTCGCCCCGGAGGAGATCACTGCAGCCCGTGACTTCCTCCAGCAGATGCAGCGCTGGCAGGCAGGCGCGGCGACCGCTCGCCGGGTGGCGCCGAAACTGCTGGCCACCATGCAGGAGCAGGGCTGGCCGTCCCTGGTCGACATGAGCCCCCAGGAACGCGCGCTGCTCGAGGCCGATCTCCTGCGTAACACGGAGGGTGCGAAGTCCTGGACCAAGTGCCTGCCCGGCTGGGTGCAGGACCTGCGCCGCTACGCGCTGGTACGCCCGAAGACCGCCCCTGCTGCGGGCAACAGCACGCGGCGGGCCGTCGCCCCGGCCGCCGTCGCGGCCTGCCCCACGTGCGACGAGTACGGCTGGCTCCTGGACGACGACGACAACGGCCCTCAGCGCCGCTGCACGCATCCCGGCATCACCCGCAGCGAAGTGGAGGTGGCCAAGTGACCACGCAGGCCCAGGACCGGGACCAGGACCGGGACCAGGCCGTCTCCGTGGACGCCGAGCGCCGCGCGCTGGGGGCCTGCCTGCTGGCCACCCCGGCTTACGATCCGGTGGCCGACGTAGCGCAGGCCGTACACGAGGGCGACTGGTACGAACCCGCGCACGAACTGGTCTGGTCGGCGGTGGTCCGCTTGCACGGCGTCGGCCGTCCGACCGGGGTTCCGGCTGTCGAGGCGGAGCTGCGTCGCACCGGCGACCTGGAACGTGTCGGCGGTGTGGTCGGCCTCTCCCGGATCGCGAGCGACGCCTGCTCGTCGGCCGAAGCCGCCCACTACGCCGACCTCGTGCACGGCTACGCCCAGGTGCGCCGCTACCAGGCCGCCCTCGTACGCGGGATGCAGGGCGCCCGGCAGGCGGACCCGCTGGCCATCCCGGAGACCATTGCCGCCCACCAGGCGGAACTGGAAAGCCTCGCCGTCGACGACCAGGACGACGACTTCAGCCGGTTCGGGGACCACCTTGACGCGCACCTGGACAGCCTCGCCGTGTCCCTCCCGCCGGCCGCAATCACCGGCTTCACCGACCTGGACGCGCTCATGAAGCTCATGCCCGGACAGATGGTCGTGGTCGCCGCCCGCCCGGCCATGGGCAAGAGCGCCTTCGCCCTCGGTGTCGCCACCGCGAACGCCCGAGCAGGAGCTCCCACCCTCGTGCACAGCCTGGAAATGGGCCGGGCCGAAGTCAGCAACCGCCTCCTGTCCGCCCGGGCACGCGTGGCGTTCCACCACATCCGCGACGGCGTCGACGGCCTGACCCAGGACGACTGGGACCGTCTGGACCGGTACACCCCCGAACTGAGGGGCCTGCCGCTGTGGATGGACTACAGCGCCCGCGTCAGCCCCGCCCGGATCCGCTCCCGGATCAAGACCATCGTCCGCGAGACCGGCAGAGCCCCGCTGGTCGTCGTGGACTACCTCCAGCTGATGCAGACCGACCAGCGCAACCCCCGGCAATCGCCGTACGAACGGGTCACCGAGATCAGCCGCGAACTCAAAATCCTCGCCTCCGACACCGGAGCGGTACTCATCGCCCTCGCCCAACTCAACCGCGGACCCGAGCAGCGCCAGGACAAGCGGCCGGCGGTCAGCGACCTCCGCGACTCCGGCGCCCTGGAACAGGACGCGGACGCCATCATCCTGCTGCACCGCGAGGACTACTACGAGCCCGAGTCCGGGCGAGCCGGGGAAACCGACCTCATCGTCGCCAAGCACCGCAACGGCCCCACGGCCACCGTCACCGTGGCCCACCAGTTCCACTACAGCCGCCTGCGCGACATGACCGCAGAAGAAGAAACCGCCCGATAACAGCCCTCAGCGCCGCTCTGCAGGCCGTTCCGCCCTCCGCCGGGCAACTACCCCGGCCCGGCCGTGAATGGCGCACAGCGGCCCACACAACCGATCACGAACGGAGAGCCCCGCATGGGTATGGTGGGAGACGGCCTGGAACGTGCCGTGCAACAGGCGTTCACTCGCCCCATCCCCAAGTCAGCTGGCGCGCAGATGCGCTACCTGGTCAAGCAACTCAAAGGCACCCGAGCCGTCGCCGACACGCTCGGTGTCTCCCAGCGCACCGTCGAGCGCTACATCAAGGACCAAATCCGCCGGCCCCGCCCCGACCTCGCCCAGCGCCTCGCCGACGCCGTCCGCGCCCGCTGGCAACCCCGCATCCGCGAACAAGCCCGCCGCCAAGCCGCCACCAGCACCGGCCTCATCATCGACACCCGCGCCCGCTTCGGCTTCACCGCCGCACCCGGCACCACCGACGACGCCCGCCTGCGCCACCTCACCCTCGCCCTACCCCCCGCTTACGCGGCCCGTCTGTTCGACGCCCAGCAAGCCGGCGCCACCGACGACCAGCTGCGCGACATCACCGCCGAAGCGCTGGGCGAGATCTACTTCCGCGACGGCGGACGCCGCGCCCAGGCCCTGATGGTGGAGTTCACCGACGTCGAGCAGTTGGACTTCGGGCTGTAGGACGCCCACAGGTGATCGCGCCACACAAGCCGCGCCGATGGCCACCTGTTGCGAAGGTCGGTCCGGCCTGATTCGACGTCTCATCAGCGCGGCGGCTGTCATGACGGCCATCATCGCCACCCCTCTGACAGCCTCTCTAACCTCCCATGCACACCTAGTGACCTGAGTCGGAGATTTTTGGGTAGTTCTCGCGAGCTACTCGAAGTGCCGAAGACCGGATTCCAGCAGGCCGGGCCTAACCTGGCGGCCGCGCGGCTTCCGGCTGACGGCCGCCGATCTGACGAATAATCTTTGACTCAGGTCACTAGCGGCCCTCGCCAAGCGAAGGGCCGCCCGCCGCAGGAGGCGCCTGCGGGCGAGGACTGCCCGCCGTGCTGGCCGGAGCGGTGACGAACCGGCGGTGAAGCAGGGGCTGTGCGACGGCGGATGACGCCCGGCCCCCGCGCATGAGTGGACCACATGAGTAGTCAGGAGCGCGCAGGGAGCGGCGATATGCGAGGGCGGCGACCGCTCCGGCGGGACGCGGGCCGGCTCCGGGCGAGCAGGCGGTATTCCTGCCGCGATGGCCAGGGTGCAGACTGCCGAGATGCGTGACGTGCTGACGGATGACGAGACCCGGCCGGGCGGGGTGCCCACGGCCTCGGCCGCTCCGGCGACGGCCGGGGCCGTTCCGGCAGCCAGCCCGGCCGCTCCGGGAGCAGCGGAGAGCGGTCCGGCCGTGCCAGAACCGGGCAGTCGGAGGGTGCCGGGGGGCGGCCTGGGAGGGGTGTCCACGGCCCCGGCCGCCCCCAGGGTGTCCACGGCCTCGGCCGCCCTGGGGGCCACTCCGGCCGAGGCGGGGATGTCTCCGGGAGAGACCGAACCGGGGGCGGCCGGGGGTGGCCGGGGGCCGAGCCGGGTGTCCGGCCGGGTGCAGCGGGCCATGGCCGTGGTGGCCCTGCTCGGCATGATCCCGGTAGCCGGGGTCGGGTTCGCCGCCTCGTACGACACCCTGCGCCGCGCAGCCGAGGCCGCCGGGTTCTCCCACACGTTGTCGTACTGGATCCCGGTCGGGATCGACGGCGCAATCATCGCGTTTTTGGCGCTGGACCTGTACCTGGCGGCCCGGCGCATCCAGTGGACGCTGCTGCGGTTCGCCGCGCACGGGATGACGCTGGCCACGGTCGTGCTCAACGCCACCGGCGGCGGCCGCAGCATCGCCGCGGATCCATTACGGGCGCTGTGGCATGGGCTGATGCCCGTGCTGTTCGTGGTCGGGGTGGAGGCGGTACGACGCCTGGTGCTGCACGCGACCCGGCTCGCGGCCGGCGAGGCCACCGACCGGATCCCGCTGCACCGCTGGCTGCTGGCGCCGGGACCGACCGCGCGCCTGTACCGGCGGATGCGGCTGGCCGGAGTGCGCTCCTACCCGGAGATGATCCGGCGGGAGCAGGCCCTGGACGGCTACCGCGTCTGGCTCACCCAGCAGCTCGGCGGTGACCTGTCGAAGGCCTCGGAGGTCCAGCGCCTGCCGATGACGCTGGCGCCGAAGGGCTTCACGGTGGAGCAGGCCCTGGCGCTGCCGGCGCAGTGGGAGGCCGAGGCGGCCGAGCGCGCCCGACAGGAGGAGGAACGCAAGGCACTGGAGGAAGCAGCGGCCGCCGA
Organism: Streptomyces sp. NPDC046881; assembly: GCF_040645015.1. NCBI lineage: Bacteria > Bacillati > Actinomycetota > Actinomycetes > Kitasatosporales > Streptomycetaceae > Streptomyces > Streptomyces sp. NPDC046881. The sequence goes on from NZ_JBEYXJ010000134.1 coordinate 18,335, forward strand.
GCGGGCCGCGGAGCTGGAGATCAAGAAGCTGAAGGCGGCCGGACGCGTGGAGGCCGCCCGGCACCAGGTGACCGCCGAGACCGGCACCGCGGCGGCCGACGCGGACGCGGCCACGGCGGAGGCACAGGCACGCGCGGCCACGGCCCGGGCACGGGCGGAGCAGCTCCGGCTACAGGCGGAGCGGCAGGCGGAAGCCGAGGCCGAGGCGGTGCTGTCGGCGGAGGCAGCGGCCCTGCTGCGCCAGGCGGCCGAGGACGAGAAGACGGCCGCCCGGAGGCAGGCGGAGGCAGAGGCGGAGCGCCGCCGGGCACAGGCGGAGCGCACCGAAGCCGCGCGCCTGGCGGCCGACGAGCAGGCGGAACGCGCCCGCAAGGCACAGGCAGAGCAGGACGCCGCACTGGCAGCCGAGGACGCGGAAGCCGCCCTGCTGCGCCAGGCGGAGATCCGGCACCGGATCGCCGTGCTGGAGGCCGAGGCCCAGCTCGCCGACGACTGGGCGGGACTCACCCCCCGTCAGCGCAAGGCGCGGCGGGTGGCCCGCCTGATCCTGGCCGCCGGCGGCCACGCCGGTGCCGTCGACGTCGTGGAGCTGAAGGACATCGAGGCCGACCTCGGCGTCAGCCGGACCACGGCCGGGGAACTGCGCCAGGAGGCGGCGGAGCTGCTGGCGGGCGGATACGACCCGGCCGCCGACTACCAGCCCCAGCGCTGACGCTCGCTCACGACCCAGCGGGGCGGCACCCACCCGGGCTGCCGCCCCGCTCGTTGTGCGCCCACGAACCCCCACGGTCGGGGCGCGCCGGAGGCCGGCTACCCCTCCCAAAACCAGTCCGAGCGCAGCCCGGTCCGGGCACCCAGCCTGCCCGCCAGATCCGCAGGATCAGATTCCGCTTAGCGCCATGGCCCAGGAAGGGTCTAGACCTTTCGAGAGGATCGGCCCCTCTCTAAGGATAAGAATGAATGTGATGCAGATCACTTTCATGTGAAGGGGGATTAACTGCGCGAATGTGATTAAACCACCTGCCTGACGTGCTCGATGACCGCATCTGTGTCGCCTCGTACCTCACGCGACCTCTTCCGCCGCAGGGCATCGCCTCACATCGATCTAGGCGCTTCGAGGCGCCGTGGGCCGACCGTCATGGTCCTCCGGTTCGGTCGAGCGACATCCGGGGTGACCCCGTACAGACAGGTTTGGCTGCTGGCCCCGTTCCGGGCTCCAGCACGAGGCTGAGTCTCTCGTAGCCCCTCTGACGATGACGAGAAGACCAAATAGACACACGGATCTCCAAGGCGTTGCTTGGCCCTAGTTGCTCGAGGCAGGCGGGACCAAGAGCTGAACTGTGATTCGCGTCTGCAGCGCGACTCCCTCGTGTTTTCTGGTTGTGGGAGTGCTGTGTCCACCCGCTCAGGAATCTGTGAATTGACGTCGTCGGCGGGTGTCGGCCGGCGCGTCGTCGGCGGGTGTCGGACGGGGCGTCGTCGGTCGGCCCTGCCTGAGAGGGCGGTGAGACACCGTGCGGCGGTGAGGCCCTCTCGTGG
>NZ_JBEYXJ010000135.1:0-18810 GCF_040645015.1 Streptomyces sp. NPDC046881
ACGCGGTGGCCGTTCTCCAGTTCCGCCGTGCCCGAACCGGCCGCGAGGACGTCCATCTCACCCACGGCCACGAGGACCACATCGGCGGCGTGCCGTACCTGCTGCGCGAGCGGTCCGACATTCCCGTCGTCGGCTCCAAGCTGACGCTGGCGTTCCTGGAGGCCAAGCTCAAGGAACACGGCATCCGGCCGCGCACGGTGCGGGTACGGGAGGGCGACCGGCGTGGCTTCGGGCCCTTCGACTGCGAGTTCGTGGCGGTCAACCACTCCATCCCCGACAGCCTCGCGGTCGCGATCCGCACCCGGGCCGGGATGGTGCTGCACACCGGCGACTTCAAGATGGACCAGTTCCCTCTCGACGACCGCATCACCGATCTGCGCGCCTTCGCCCGCCTCGGCGAGGAGGGCGTGGACCTGTTCCTCACCGACTCCACCAACGCCGAAGTACCCGGCTTCACCACCTCCGAGCGAGAGCTGAACCCGGCGATCGAGCAGGTGATGCGCACCGCGCCGCGCCGGGTCATCGTCTCCAGCTTCGCCAGCCACGTGCACCGCATCCAACAGATCCTGGACGCCGCCCACCAGCACGGCCGTAAGGTCGCCTTCGTCGGCCGGTCGATGGTGCGCAACATGGGCATCGCCCGTGACCTGGGCTATCTGAAGGTCCCCTCCGGTCTGGTCGTGAGCACGAAGGAGCTGGAGAGGCTCCCGGATCACAAGATCGCTCTGGTGTGCACCGGCTCCCAGGGCGAACCGATGGCCGCGCTGTCACGGATGGCCAACCGCGATCACGTGATCCGCATCGGCAAGGACGACACCGTCCTGCTCGCCAGCTCCCTCATCCCCGGCAACGAGAACGCCATCTACCGGGTGATCAACGGACTCACCCGGTGGGGCGCCCACGTGGTCCACAAGGGCAACGCCAAGGTGCACGTCTCCGGACACGCCAGCGCCGGCGAACTCGTCTACTGCTACAACATCGTCAAGCCCCGCAACGTCATGCCCGTGCACGGCGAATGGCGCCACCTGCGGGCCAACGGCGACCTCGCCATCCGTACCGGTGTCGACCCCGACCGGGTCGTCATCGCCGAGGACGGCGTCGTCGTCGACCTGGTCGACGGGCGGGCGTCCATCACCGGCAAGGTCCCCGCCGGCAACGTCTACGTGGACGGCATGGAAGTCGGCGGCGCCACCGAAGCGTCCCTCAAGGACCGCCTCACCCTCGCCGCCGAAGGCGTGGTCACAGTGGTGGCGATCGTCGACGCAGACACCGGCGCCCTCGCCGAGGCCCCCGACTTCCTGGCCCGCGGCTTCGTCCACGACGACACCACCTTCGAGCCGGTCATCCCCGTCATCGAGAAGACCCTGGCCACCGCGGCCGAGGAAGGCGTCGGGGACGCGCGCCAACTCGAACAACTCGTCGCCCGGGCCGTGGCGAACTGGGCGTTCCGCACCCACCGCCGCAAGCCCCTCATCATCCCCGTCATCATCGACGCCTGAGCCACACCCGGGCAGGCGTCCGGGGGCGGACGCCGATGTGCACGAGGTGAAACCGGCGACGAGTCGGTCCTGATGTCCAGCCTCATCACCGGCCCACCGGCCCACCGGGCCGGCCCGGTGGCGAGCGCTGCGCCGGGCATCCCGCAGCACCTCCAGCAGCTGACCTGCCGCCCGAGCAGCAACATGACGGCCACGGGCATCAGAAACGCGGACAGCCCGGTGTACCGGCCAGAGGAGGAGAGGAAGTCCGTCAGACATGACGCTCATGTGACGCTCCGGCCGCCTCACAGCCCGCGCCCAAGGCAGGAAAACCCCATGTGACCTGCAGATTCTCCTCCCGTCCACACACCTTGTGACGTGTTTCCGATGACGCGTCACGTGGAGTGCGTGGCGATTCTGGAGCCTGCCGCGAAGGGCCCCTGACCTGCGGATTCCCTGATTTCTGAGGTTCCGGGCGGGGCGGCTGGACCTGTTTTCATGGATCCACCGCGTGAAGCGTTTCCGCAGGCGCGCGCCGTGTGTCTGACCTGCGGTTTTCGCGTACCGGGGCGTGGGTGGGGCTTGCTTCGCCCCCCCCTCGTGGGGGCGGTTGGGGAAGCCTCTTGACGCTCGTCTGACGCTGATTCTGGTGGAGCGTCACGACCTTTGCCCATCGGCTGTCGGGCCCAAGGCGAAGGTTTCGGCCGGCGCCGGCTGTGCGACCGCCGACGCGCTACCTGGTTCGCCGGGGCGTCCTTGGCCTCTTCTGCCCGTAGCACGGCGCCTCCCAACGTCATCGGCGCGCCGCCGAGATGGAGACGGTGGCGAAGGCTGCGGAGGTCGCGGTTCGTTGATCGGCGAGGTGGGCCGGCCAGTCGGGCGTGAGCCCTGGTGCTCCGGCACTGCAACGCCCTAGACGAGTAAGTCCGAAGTGTTGGTCAGTGGTCGTAGGCGATCAGTGACCTGGCGATCGGGCTGCCGTTGGCTCGGTTGTGCCAGATGGCTGCGGTCAGTGTGAGGATGCGTTGCCCGACACGGGCCAGGAGGCACTCCGATCGCAGGTGGCTCCGCAGGGTGCGAGCTGCTGCGCGGCGCAGTCCGAATCGATCGCCCCGACGGCCCGGCCGTCTGATCATCTCGGGAACTGCTGCCTGCCGCCCCGGAGTCGACGCACCGTGGTTGCGTCCTGGTAGCCGACCTGCCGTGCAATGTCCGCGGCCGGCAGGGCGGTGGTGACACGGAGATGTTCCGCCCGCTCCGCTCGCAGCGACCGGATGAAGGCGTAGGGGGACGTTCCCAGCCGGTCCCGGACACGACGTTCCAGAGTGCGCCGGGTGACCCCGAGAGCCAGCGCCGCGTCAGCCACTCCTACAGGACTGTGCAGATGCGCACGCGCCCATGCCTCGAAGTCGCTGGTCAACTGATCATGATCCTCGAGATGGTCGGACATCGCCCCGGTGCTCGGCGTCGGACGCTCCTCGATGAGCAGAGCGCCGGCGGTCTCGGCAGCCAGGCGGGGACTGACCTGCGCGACGATGCCGAGAGCCAGATCGATGTGCGCAAACGCCGCGCCCGCTGTGACGACGCCGGCATCGCTCACCACCATCCGCGACATGTCCAGCCGCACAGCGGGATAGCGATGCCGGAAGAGATCGGACAGCCACCACGTGGTGGTGGCCTGCCGCTGATCCAGAAGTCCCGCCTCGGCGAGAACGAAAGTGCTCGTGCAGGCCGCCGCAAGGGCTCCGCCACAGTCCGCCCAGCGCCGCAGTGCCGTGCGTACCCCTCGGACGTCCTGTCGCATCAGGAAATCGACCACGGTCGCCGGACTCTGCGCGGCCAGCGCGGGAACGAGGAGCAGATCCAGATCTGCCGCGGCCACACAGTCGTCGATCAAGCGGCCCGCCGGTATCAGCAGGCCACCCGCCGTGCGGACCGGTTCGTCCGTCGGGGCGACGAACGTGCACTCCAGCGCGGGGATCGTGGCATCAACGCGCGTCCTGGCAGCATCGGCCGTCCGCAGCACATCAAGCACAGAAGTGACCCCCGAGTCCCAGCATCCGCCGAGCGCCACCACACCGATCTTCATGTCGCAAACTCCCTTGCCAATGTCGCATCGGGCACCAGAGTGCTCCCTACGGTGAACCGCATGGCACCCACGCAGCAGGCAAGCGGCTCGCACACCGCTTCCGCCAAGGTACTGGTCGAGCAGGACGGCCCTGTCCTGCGCATCGCGCTCAACCGGCCCGAAAAGGCCAACGCCGTCGACGCAGACATGATCATGGACCTGTCCCATGCCTTCACCCGGCTCTCGGACGACCCTGAACTGCGCGTCGCGGTCGTCCACGGCAACGGCAAGCATTTCACCGGAGGACTCGATCTGGCCTCCCTCGCACCGAGACTGGCCGTCGGCGACGACAGCATCATCCCCGAGGGCGGACGTGACCCGTGGGGTCTGTACCGGGCGCCCGCAACCAAGCCCGTCGTCACCGCCGTCCACGGCCGCTGTTTCACCGCGGGCCTGGAACTCGTCCTCAACAGCGAGACATGCATCGCAGCAGACGACACGGTCTTCGGTCAGCAAGAGGTCACACGCGGCATCCTGGCACTGGGCGGAGCAACGATACGCCTGCCCCACCGCGTCGGCTGGGGCAACGCCATGCGCTACCTGCTCACCGGCGACCAGTTCGATGCCCAGGAAGCCTGGCGCATGGGCATCGTGCAGGAAGTAGTGCCGGCAGGCCAGGAGCTGGGTCGGGCCCTGCAGCTGGCCCACCGCATCGCCGCCCAGGCACCGCTTGCTGTGCAGGCCACCCTGGCCGACGCACGAGCCGTACTGGCCGCACACATCGAGACGTCCGGCGCCAGCCTGCGCAACGACGTCGGGCCGCGGCTGTTCGCGACCGCCGATGCCGCGGAAGGCATCGCCTCCCTCATCGAGCGCCGACCCCCTGTCTTCAAGGGTATCTGACAGCCCGGGGCAAGCCCTTCCAACGGACGCGGGCCGTCGCTCCGGTATACACAGAAGCGGAGAACCACATGCGTGCACTCATAGGGGACCAGCCGCGGCACTACGAGCGGCTGAACCTCACCCCCGGTGTCATCCAGCCCTGGGAGGACGGGCTGCGCACCGACCCCGGTGCGGGAACGTTCGAATGGTGGTACTGCGATGCCCACCTCGATGACGGCTCCACTCTGACCGTGGAGTTCCACACCAAGCCCCCCTTCATCTCGCCCAGGTCCCCGCTGACACCCTTCGTCCTGCTCACCCTCACCCGCCCTGACGGCACCAGGACGGACAAGACCTGCACCGCTGAGCCGATCGCGTTCTCGGCCTCTTCCGAGCGCTGTGACGTCGTCATCGGACGAAACACCTTCCGTGGAAGAGACGGCGAGTACGTCATCCACGTCGAGATCGACGACGTCGTCCTCGACCTGCAACTCACCGCGCAGGTGCCGCCTTGGCGTCCGGCCACCGGCCACGCCTTCTTCGGGGCGCGCGAGGAGCACTACATCGCCTGGCTGCCCGTCGTGGCCCGGGGATCCGTGAACGGCACCCTGACCGTCGACGGCACCACCCGGCATCTCACCGGCAGCGGGTACCACGACCACAACTGGGGCAACATCGCCCCGCGCAGGGTGCTCGACCACTGGTACTGGGGACGCGCGAGGATCGGCTCCTACACCGTCGTCACCCTCATGTTCGTGAGCCGCGAGCAGTACGACAAAGCCCAGTTGCCCGCGGTGCTGGTGGCCCACGATGACGAGATCCTGGTCTCCGCAGTGGGTGACGACGAGGTCACCTTCACCGCACGGGACATCCGGGTCCACCCCACCACTCGGGCCCCGGTCGGGGCACATCTCGAATACCAGGTGGCAGACGACGCCGACACCTACACCGTGACCTTCCAGCACGAGCAGGACGCCTTCCTGCTCGACTTCGGCGAGGCCGGGTCGTACCACAGGTTCCTGGGAACCGTCTCCCTGAACCGCAACGGACCCCGCAGCGCCGAGACCGTTCAGGACCGGACGCTCTGGGAGCTGCTCCACTTCACGGCCGGGAAGTCGACCGACGAGAGCGATCAGCTGACCGTATCGGAGCACATCCCGGCCATCGGGCACCAGGCATGAGTACGACGTCGGGCGCTGTTCGGCGAGTACGCCGCCCTGCCCCGAAATTCGCCACCTCGTACGGCGTGAAGGCGTGAAGTCCGGCCGCGCGAAGGCGGACGGCGCGCGCCCTCAGCGCAGACCGTCCCACAGGGTCCGAAGGCCGCGGCGCGGGTCGTGACCGGAGGCCGCCGTCGACGCGAAGCGGCGGGCGGTCCGCTGCGGAGCGTTGTAGGCGGGCCAGCCGGGATCACCGGTGGTCGCGAAGGATGGGTCGGCCAGGTTGTCGAAGACGAAGGGGACGTCCAGCGCGTGGCACGCGCCTGACTTGACTCTGTCGGGGATCTTGGAGTTCTCCGGTGCGGCAGCATGGTCGACGGGCACGCTCGGGTAGTTCCGCCGACCGATGCAGCTGTCGAGGTGCCCGTTGTCCCTGCGCCCCCGTTCCATTGAGCAGGTTCCGCCTCTGACCGCGCGGGTCGCGCGGGCGAGCAACCCAGGTGGCACGACGGCGATATGGGTGCGGGACCGGCTGGACGGACTGTGGCGCGACGAGGACTTCGCGGACTGGTATCCCACGGCGGGCAGATCAGCGCGGGCCGGCACGGCCCCTACCCGACCTCCTCGCCCACCGCGGCCCCGCTGATCGTGGCACGGCTCACCAAGAGCCAGTACCGTCCCTGCCCCGCACGCACGCAGTGCACCAGCACCGCCGACAGCGCCCGCACCGTGGGCTTTCCCCCGCGCGAGCTACGTGACCTGCAACTCCTCGTCCGCGCCGAACAGCAGACGCCCGAGTGGAAGGCCCGATACGCGGTTCGCTCCGGAGTGGAAGGCACGGTCAACGAGTTCGCCCACGGACACGGCATGCGGCGCTGCCGCTACCGAGGACAGGGAAAGGTCCACGTTCAGTACGTGTTGACGGCCATCGCCGTCAACGTCGAGCGCCTCGGCGGACTGTCACCGGCTGAGGAAGCCCCCCACACCCCGCCAGCCGACTGCCTTCCAGAACTACCTCGACCAGCGCGAGAACCCTCGGCCGAAGTCCTGGCGAACTCTGGGCAGTTGACTCCGCCGACACCAGGATCCCCGACAGAGTCAAGTTAGCGGGGTGCGGAACCGGCTTTGCGGAAGGCGCCCGGCGCGGTACCGAATTCCCGCTTGAAGGCGTTCGCGAAGGCGAACTCCGACCCGTAGCCCACCTGGCGTGCGACGGCCGCCAGCGGCGCGTCGCCCTCGCGCAGGATGCGCGCCGCGCTGCTCAGCCGCCACCAGGTGAGGTAGGCCATCGGCGACTGGCCGACGTAGGAGCCGAACCGCGTCGTGAAACTCGTACGGGACAGGCCGACCGACGCGGCCAGGCTCTGCACACTCCAGGCACGAGCCGGATCGCGGTGCATCCGGTCGAGCGCGGCGGCGACGGCGGGATCCTTGAGGGCCGCGCACCAGCCCCCGTTCCCCTCCGGGCACTGCTGCTCCAGCCACGCGCGCAGGACGTACACCAGGAGCAGGTCCAGCAGCGCCGGAAGCGCCGCGTCCGATCCTGCCCGGCCCCGTACGGCGTCCTGGCTGAGCAGTTCGACCGCCGAGCCGAGCTGAGACTGCCGGTCAGGGGTCGCGGGATGGTGGATGACCTGAGGCAGGCTGCGCAGGAAGGGGTGGACCACTTCCCGGTTGAGCCGGTAGGCGCCGCACAGCAGGAGCGTCCGGCCGTCGGCCGGCTCCTCGTCGCCGACGTCCGTGTCGCCGACGTCCGTGACCAGGTCCGGCCCGTGCGGCTCGGTCCGGTCCGGGGGCAGCTCGTCCAGCGTCCGGCCGGGACTGTCACTGACCCCGTGGGCCGCACCGTGCGGCAGGAAGACGACATCGCCGGCCGCCAGCCGCGACGGGTCGCCCTCCGGAGGTATCAGCCAGCAGTCTCCGTCGAGCACGATGTGGAATCCGGCTCCCGGGTACGGGCCGAAGCGGTTCCCCCACCGGCCGGAGCGCCGGGAGCGCGTGATCTTGGCGCGGCCGGTCTTCATCGTCGCCACCACATCGCTCAGCACATCCATTTCGCGAATCTACCGCACGTTTACGCGCAGCCACGGCGCGTCCCGGCGGGACCGGACGATGACGCATGTTCGCAGACGCATGACGTATGGAGGCGGCTTCTCCGTGCGCCGTACGGTCGCATCACCGCCCACCGACAGCCCCCTGGAGGAGCTGAACCCATGACCGCGTACGTAGTGATCGATCTGGACGTCGACGACGCCGCAGGCTTCCAGCGGTACGTCGATGCCGTGACCCCGCTGATCGAAAAGGCCGGAGCACGCAATCTGCTCGTCGACGACGACTGCCTGACCCTGGAGGGGGACTGGCGCCCCCCGACCCTCGTGATCCACGAATTCCCCAGCAAGGAAGCGGTCCGCGCGTTCTGGGACGCCCCGGAATACCAGCCGCTGAAGGCACTGCGCCGTCGCCACTCCACCGTTGGCGTCGTCGTAGGGGAAGCCGCCCGGCCGGGGCGGTGACCCGCACCGCGACATCGACCCCTTCCCACAAGGAGCGGAAACATCATGCTGCGAACCATCAGACGACTCGCCATGGCCGGAGCGGCGACCGTCGGCCTGCTCTCGGGCACGGCGGCCACGGCACCGCCCGCAAACGCCGCAGGCGGCTACAACATCATGATCGACGTGCGGGAGACCCTCTTCGTCGCCGACTACTGCCTCCTGTCCGACACCAGCGGCAACAAGGGAGCCGCGTGCAGCGGCAACAAACCGGCGTTCACGTCCTTCCGGGAAGGCGTGGCCTACAAGCCGGGAGACCGGACATGGATAGACATCAACATCGTGGGCGGTAAGGACCGCAAGGGCATCGACCTCCACGGCAGCCGTTACATCCGGGTATCCGGAAGCACCCTCGCCGTGCAGGTCTGCGGGTGGGACAGCCTCGCCCAGTACCACTCCGGCATGGCCGGCGCGTCCCTGCACGGCACCGCCTTCTGCGCACCCGGCTGATCCAGGGCTTCGCCTGGCGGGTACGGTCGTCCGGTGGGGGCGAAGGAACTGGACTGGAAGGGTGCCCGTTGCACGGAGCCGGCGTGCGTCCTGCGTACCTGGTCGGACGGCGCCTTGAGCAGCTAGTCGCTTCGTGGCACCTATACGGCCCAGAGGGTCCGTCCCACCCGTTGGACGTGTGGCTGATCGACAGCGAGCAGGTCTCCACCCATGCGACGACCGGGTCCGACTGGTGCTTGATCGTCGAGCGGTCGGCCCCCGGCGCGGGCTACGACATGGCGGAGTCGGGCCGCGTCGAGGCGGCCGCGATCCACGGCGAGACGCCTTTCGCCGACTACCTCGGCGAAACGATTCCGGCGGTCGACGACGAGAGGGACCCGTACACCGGACGGATCGCGCTGGAGATCACCGGGGCCGACGGTGCACGACCGTCGGCCCCGGGAGCAGCAAGGACTGTCCGCCGTGACGCTCGTTTGACGCTCTGGGCGCCTTCGAGCTGCACAGCGAGCCGAGAAAGCGCCTCTCACCTGGCCTTTTCTGCGGCTTGCTCAGGCCGACACCTTTCCGATGACGCGTCACGTGGAGTGCGTGGCGATTCTGGAGCCTGCGGACAGGGGCGCCTGACCTCGGGTTCGTGAGCCAGGCGCTTGTAACCATCAGGCGGCGACGAGCTCCTGCTCACGGTCCGGCGTCTTGACCTCGGGCTTCTTGTTCGGCAGCGAGAGCCGGAAGACCTTGCGCCACGCGGAGAACACCTGCTTGGGCAGCGGTCCGGTGACGTATTCCAGCTCGTACTTCTCGAACAGCGCGCGCACCTTCACCGCGACCTCGGCGTACCGGTTGCTCGGCAGGTCCGGGAACAGGTGGTGCTCGATCTGGTGCGACAGGTTGCCCGTCATGAAGTGCATGGCCCTGCTGCCGCTGATGTTCGCCGAGCCCATCATCTGGCGCAGGTACCACTGGCCGCGCGTCTCGCCCTTGATCGACCGGCGCTCGAAGACCTGGACGCCCTCGGGGAAGTGCCCGCACATGATCACGGAGTGGGACCAGATGTTGCGGACCAGGTTCGCGGTGAACGTGGCGGCGAGCGTGGGGAGGAACGACGGGCCCGACAGCAGCGGGTGGATCACGTAGTCCTTGAGCACCTGCTTGCGGATCTTGCGGCCCACGGCCTTGGCCCGCGCGCGGAACTCCGGGTTCTTGCGGCGGCGCTTGTCCAGGTTCTTGCCGAGCTCCAGGTCGTAAGCTGCGATGCCGTACTCGAAGAAGCAGGCGTTGATGAAGTTCCACAGCGGCTGGCCGAGGTGGAACGGGTGCCACTCCTGGTCCTCGTCGACGCGCATGATGCCGTAGCCGAGGTCGTTGTCCTTGCCGATCACGTTGGTGTACGTGTGGTGCAGCTCGTTGTGCGAGTGCTTCCACTGGTCGGCCGGCGAGACGTGATCCCACTCCCAGGTGGTGGAGTGGATCTTCGGGTCCCGCATCCAGTCCCACTGGCCGTGCAGGACGTTGTGGCCGATCTCCATGTTGTCCATGATCTTCGCCACGGACAGACCGGCGGTGCCGAGCAGCCACGCCGGCGGGAAGATCGAGAACAGCAGCACGCCCCTGCTGACCAGCTCCAGCTTGCGCTGCGCCGAGATGACCTTACGGATGTAGGCGGCGTCCTTCTCCCCGCGGCCGGCGATCACCTCGTCGCGGATCGCGTCCAGCTCACGGCCGAGCTCCTCGATTTGCTCCGCCGTCAGGTGGGCGGTGGGGTCGATGGCGGTCAAAGTGCTCCTACCGTTCGATGTCGCAAGGGCCCGCCGCGGCGGACACACAGGTCTGGATGAGGACGCCCGGCTCGGCCTCGGTGATCTCGCCGGTGCGCAGGTCTCGGACGGCGCCCGCCTTGAGCGGCGTGACGCAGCCGAAGCAGATGCCCATACGGCATCCGGACGGCATGAGCACGCCGGCCTCCTCGCCGACGTCCAGCAACGGCGTGGCGCCGTCCGCGTCGACGGTCTTGCCGGTGGCGCTGAACGTGACCTCGCCGCCGGCGCCGGCGACGACGAGGCCGGGGCGGAAGCGTTCGGTGTGCAGGCGCTCTTGGACGCCGTGCCCGCTCCAGTGCTCTTCGGCGGCGTCGAGCAGGCCCGTGGGCCCGCAAGCCCAGGTCTCGCGCTCGGCCCAGTCGGGCACGAGTTCGTCGAGACGGGCGATGTCGAGCATGCCGTCTGTGGCGGTGTGCACCTCGATGAGCCGCAGCTTCTTGTCCGCGACCAGATCGTGCAGTTCGTTGCGGAAGATCACGTCCTGCGGCCGTGGCGCGCAGTGGACCATGACGACGTCGTCGAACTCGATGTCGCGCAGCATGCCCATCACGGGCGTGATGCCGCTGCCGGCCGTCAGGTAGAGCACCTTGGCGGGCGTGGCCTGCGGCAGCACGAAGTCACCGGTCGCCTGGTCGAGCTGGATCAGCGTGCCCGGTTTCGCCCTGCGGACCAGGTGGTTGCTGACCTTGCCGTCCGGGATCGCCTTCACGGTGATCGTGACGCGACCGTCCTGACGGTTCGTCGGCGAGGTGATGGAGTAGGCACGCCACAGGCGCACCCCGTCGACGTCGACCCCGATCCGCACGTACTGACCGGCTGTGTGGCCGCGCCAGCCCCGTCCCGGCCTGATCACGACAGTCGCGGCGTCATCCGTCTCGGGGTGCACGGCCTCGATGCGCCCCCGCAGGTCAGCGCCCGCACGTAGTGGGCTGACCAGGTCGAGGTAGTCCGACGGCAGCAGCGGCGTCGTGACCATCTCCAGCAGTTTCCACGCCCTGCTGCGAAGGGCTGCACTCGTCATGACTCCAGCTTGCTGCGTCTCAGGGCGTAAAGTCCTGACCGTAGGACGTGAATCTGGTGGGTGGAATTGTTCGCAGGGAATAAAAACGTGAGTCGTGTAACCCAGAGGGCCAGCGAACTGGCCCTGGATGAGACGACGGTCACCGCACTTCGGGCTGCGCTGAAGACCACCGCCGACGAGGTCGTCCAGGCGATCATCGACGAGGTCCCTCCCTACGCCAACGCCCTTTCGGGCAGCATGGGCGGCACCATCCGCCGAGCCGTTCGCACCGCCCTCGGGCACTACCTGGACCTCGCGAGCGGGAACGCCACGGGCGGCGACGGCGGTGACGCGGCCTACGAACTGGGCCGCGGCGAGGTGCGCGACGGCCGTTCGATGGACGCCCTGCTCAGCGCCTACCGCGTCGGCGCCCGCGTGGCCTGGCGATGCCTGGCAGCGGGCGCCGTGTCCGCAGGTCTGCCCGCCGCCGAGGTCGCCAAGTTCGCCGAGCTGACCTTCGCCTACATCGACGAGCTCTCCGCCGCGAGCGCCGCGGGCCACGCCGACGAACTGGCCGCCCGGGGCAGGGCCCACGAGCGCCACCTGGAACACCTGGCCCGCGACCTCCTCGCCGGCGCGAGCCCGGACGTGCTGCTGGCCTCTGCTCAACGGGCCGGATGGCAGCCACCGGATTCGCTGACGGCCGTCCTGCTGCCCGCCGCCCAGGCCCGGCCTGCCTACCGCGCGCTCGACCCGAGCACCCTCGTCCTCGACGATCTGCCGGACGCCACCGGCGTGCTGCTCGTCCCCGATGCCGACCGATCACATCTCCTGCGGCAGTTGACCGACCGCACCGCCGTGATCGGCCCGGCCCGGCCATGGACCCGTGCGTCCGCCTCGTACGCACGAGCCCTACGCGCGCGCTCCCTCTCATCTGATATCTGCGACACCGAGGACCACCTGCCCGAGCTGGTGCTGAGCGCCGACGTGGACGCGTACGCAGACCTGCGTGCCCGAGCCCTCGCACCGTTGCGCACCTTGCCTGTCGCGACCGCACGGCGGCTGGAGGAGACGTTGCGGGCGTGGCTGCTGCACCAGGGCAGGCGGGACGAGGTGGCGGCGGCGTTGTTCGTCCATCCCCAGACAGTCCGGTACCGGATGTCGCAGTTGCGGGAGCTGTTTCCGGATCTCGCATCGCCACACCGGGTCCTTGAACTGACGCTGGCGGTCGGTCTTCGGGCCAGTTGACGCGTACTTCGACCGTCCACGGACTCCCGGCGGATCCCGGCATCCTGCTCGGTCAACAGCAGGGATTCGCCCGGGTACAGGCGGGTGGTGGTCTGGATGAAACGTGGCTCGTGCAGCAGCCCGATCGGAACACGGAGTTCGCAGGAGCATGGAGCTGATGGAGCCGGTCGTCGAGGGCATCCGCTACGCGCAGAACGCGGCTTGTCGCTGAGTCGAGGAGCCGGCAGGCGGTGGTGAGCCACGGCCGGGACGGTGGGTGATGGACGGCCGACGTGAGGGCGTCGACGCCCACCGACACTTTCTCCATCGCGTGGTGGGCGCCGCGTGCGGCTCCGAGCAGCGGGGCGAGCATGACGACGGCGATGCCGAGCAGTGCCGTCGAAGCGGCGGGGAAGCCGGGGGCCCGGTCCGCTTCGGCGGTGGGGAACACCACGTAGGCAGGGGGTACCGCCACGTCCTGGGCCACGAGCGTGTGACTGCCCGTTCCGGCCATGCCGGTGACGGGCCGGTCGCGTTCGACGGAGAGGTCCCTGGTCGAGATCAACGCCGGACAATACAGGGCGGGTTGGTCCTCGGCGTGCACGGGTACCGCGAGGACCGCCCACGCCGAGTCCTCACAGCCGGCGACGGCCTGCCACCGCCCCGAGACGCTGAAACCGTAATCGGTCCGCTCGCCCAGGGCCCTCAGCGGTGTGGTGGAACCGCTGATGATCGCGTCGGGGTCGGCGAACAGAACCTCGCGGGCGGCCTCGGGGAACACCGACGAGCACACGGTCTTCAAGGCCGCGAACAGTCCGGCCCGCCATGCCACCGCCAGGGAATCCGCGGCCGGACGCAGATCATGCTCCGTCCGTGCGGCGTTCGCCGCCAACGTTCGTGCCGCGGTGCGGGCCCGCTCCACCCACTCCTCGTCGCAGGCGGCCGCGGGAGTTTCTCGCAATTCAGTACTCATACCAGATCCTTTGCATCCGCATCGCTGAGAGTTAATTGCATGCGAGGCCGCTGCAGAGTTCGGAAGGAGACAGGGACGCCAGGTCAGAATGCGGGCGTACCGGCGACAGCCGCAAGGCGACCGCCGCCGGATTAATTGGCACTGGAGGGGAATAATTCGACAGGGAGGAAAGCGGATATCGACCCTAGCGGAACGTAAACCTAGGTGCGCTTGGTGAACAGGCCCGGCGGGGCCTGTTCGGGGGTTCGGGTCAGCCAGTCGCGGTGCAGCAGCGGCAGGGTGTACTCCATGTCCTGGACGCCCGTGGCCGGCAGGTGGAGCTCGAAGCGTGTGCCGGGCCGGCCGTCAGGGCGGTCCGACACGGTGATGTGGCCGCCGTGGAGGGCGGCTTGCTGGGCAACCAGGGTGAGGCCCAGGCCGGAGCCGGGGCTGTCGGGGCCGCGGTGGAAACGCTGGAAGATCTCCTCGCGGTTTTCGGGAGGGATGCCGCGGCCGTGGTCGTCCACCACGAGCACCGCGGTCGCCTCACGCCCACCGAGCGGCGGGCGCAGGGTCACCTCGATGCGGGCGACGCCGTCTTCGGCGCGGCCGTGGGTCCAGGCGTTGGTCAGCAGATTGTCCACCGCCGAGCGCAGACCCTGCTCCCAGCCGTCGACACGCACCCCCGCGGTGGTGCGTACGGACACTTCGGCGTCGGGGCGGGTGCGCCGCAGGTCGGAGACCGACGCCTCCACGAGCTCCCCGAGGTCCAGTGGCGAGAACGCGTCCGCCTCGATCAGGTCGCCCTGTGCGAGCGCCTTCAGCATCACCAGCAGCCCGAGCAGCCGGGTGTGTTCGCGCCCGAGGTCCCCGAGCACCTCCGCCCGGTCCTCGGGGTCGAGGCCGGGGTGGTCGGTGAGGATGTCGAGGTTGGTGCGCATGCTCATCAGCGGGGTGCGCAGCTCGTGGGAGGCGGTCGCGGCGAACGCGCGGGCGGTGGCCAGCGCCTCCTCGGTGCGCGCGACCTGCTCGTCGTAGCGGGCGAGCACGGTCTGCAGCGTGTACGCCAGGTCGTCCACCTCGGTGACCCGGGTCGGCGTGTGCTCCAGACGTACGGTGCTGGTCCTGGGGTCCAGTCCACTGGTACGCCGCTGAAGCCGCCGTAGCGGAAGAACCGCCCGGGCGGCGATGGCCCAGGCGGTGGCACCGGCCAGTGCGGCGGCCACCAGCGCACCGGTCAGTACCCGTTGGCGCACCAGCGCCAGTTCGTCCTCGGCCGTGTCCGGTGACAGCAGCCACAGATTCGGGGTGTTGCTCTCTTTCGCCGCGGCACCGACGCACAGTGACAGGACGAGCCAGTCCTTGCCGCCGGAGGTCACGGTGACGGGCGTCGGGGCGTTGCGGGGCAGCGTGGGGCTCGGCTCGGGCTGCGGGCCGGCCGAGATCGTGTCCTGCGGCCCCTTCAGCCGGACGCCTACATCCCGGGCGGAGTTGATCAGCCGGCGTCGGCGGACCTGCTTCAGGAGCGGGTGGTCGGTCCCGGCCACGTCCAGATACGCCTTGGCGTTCTGGGCGACGACCGTCGCGCGGGCGCGTAGTTGGTCGTTCTGGTGCGTGCGCAGGTCGCTGCTGACCAGGTGCAGCAGCAGCCAGCCGGAAGCGAGGACCAGTACGGGCACGCTCACGCCGACCGCGAGCGCGATACGGGTGGACAGTTTCACTGCGTGCCCTCGATGTGCGGGATCTGGCGGTCCGCGCGCAGGACGAAACCGACCCCGCGCACGGTGTGTACCATCCGGGGCCGGCCGTCTGCCTCCAGCTTGCGCCGCAGATAGCTGACGAAGGTGTCGACGGCGTCACTGCGGACCTGGAAGTCGTATCCCCAGACCCAGTCCAGCAGTTGCTCGCGGGTGAGCACGATGCCCGCGTTGCGGGCCAGGATCTCCAGCAACGCGAACTCGCGCCGGGTCAGTTGCAGTGGCCGGTCGTCCAGAACGGCCTGGTGGGCGGCCGGGTCGAGGACGAGGCCGCCGACGCGGAGGGGGGCGGTGGCGGTCGGCGGGCGGCGGCGCAGCAGGGCGTGCAGCCGCAGGACCAACTCCTGGAGTGCGAACGGCTTGACCAGGTAGTCGTCCCCGCCCGCCTGTAGGCCCGCCACCCGGTCGGCCGTCTCGTCCAGCGCGGAGAGCATCAGCACGGGTACGTCGTCGCCGTCGTCGCGCAGGGCCCGGCACACGTCGATGCCGCTGAGATCGGGCATGCTGACGTCCAGGACGACGATGTCAGGGCGGCCGACGCGGGCCTCCGCCAGACCGGTGTGACCGCCGTCCGCGACCGTCACCGTGAATCCGCTCAGCCTCAGCCCCCGTGCCAGTGACCGCCGTATCGCCGCGTCGTCGTCGACCACCAGCACCCGCCCGGCCTTGCCTGCCATGCACACCTCGGTTTCACCGCGTCGAACGAGCTTGCCCATAGGAGACCGATCAAAGCACGGGCAGGCTCTGCCCGAGACCGCAGGAGTGCCTCGTCCGGTACTGCGACGGCGTGCATCCCATGATGCGGCGGAAGCTCCGCGAGAAGTGCTCGGAACCGGAGAATCCGCAGCGCCGTCCTATACGGGCGATGGTGTCGTCGCCGGTCTCGAGATACTTGCGGGCCAGGTCGATCCGGAGTTCGGTGAGATAGCGGTACGGGGTGAATCCGGTGGTGGCCTTGAAACAGCGTACGAAGTGGAAACGGCTGAAGGAGACCAGGGACGCAAGGTCGCCGACCGAAACCGGTTGTTCGAGGTTGGCCCGCATATAGGACAGAATCGTCTCGAGCTGCCCTGAGCTCAGCAGACCGGCTGTCCTGCCCGAACCGGACGAGTGCGGCGCGAGCAGGTGGGCGGCGATGAACTGTGCCGCCGACTGCGCGTACAGGTCGTCAGCGCCGACCGCGCTCGCGGCCGCCACCGCCTTCACCATGGCCGCGAGGAGCGGGTCGAACCGCGTCACCGGGTGCGGATCCGACAGATATGGGAGGCGTGACCGCAGGTCCTCCTCGGTGATGAACCGGCGCAGCGTGTCGACCGGGAGGGTGAGGGTGGCGATCGTCACGGGCTCGTCACCGGTCGGTGCCACGACCAGCGTCCGGCTCAGCCCCGGGGGAATGATGCACACGTCGTCGGGAAGTGGGAACGACTCTTTCCCTGTCCGTGTGCCGTGACCTTCACGAATTTCCAGAAGCCCGCTCAGATGGGCATTCAGTTTGATTCCTGAAGACGACGGCAGATGGAGCGTGTGGACGCCCTTCTTGAACGTTTGCTTCCACACGTGCAGGGAGTTCCATGCTTTGCTCCCCACCCCGCTGGTTACCTCCAACGCCCGGTTTCCTCTCGTGCGGTTCCATGGCTCTCGATGCAGGTGTCGTGTATAGAGTGCAGGGGAAGCAGAGGCTGCCGCAAGGCGACTGGTCCGGATTAATTGGCCTGAGCACGGAATAATTCGGCGGGAGGCAATCTGATATTGACCGGGGCGGATTCCTGCTGCCACGCTCCCAGCATGATTCGCACTCGTCAATTGCTGACACTTGCAGCTGGCTTGGCGGCGATGGTGTTCGCCGCTCAGAGCGGAATGAGCGCGGCGACAGCCCACGCCACCGCCCCCACCGTGAAGCCGGCCGCGGCCACGGCAGCGGCCAAACCGAACATCGTCTTCGTACTCACCGACGACATGTCCACAAACCTGCTCCCGTACATGCCCGAGGTGCAGAAGCTCCAGTCACAGGGCACGTCGTTCAGCGACTTCGTGGTCAGCAACTCGCTCTGCTGCCCGTCCCGTTCGTCCATCTTCACCGGTGAGTACCCGCACAACACGGGCGTCCTCAGCAACACGGCAGGGTCCGACGGCGGCTTCAAGGCCTTCCACGACAACGGCCTGGAGAAGGACACCTTCGCCGCCGCCCTGAAGGCCAAGGGCTACCGCACCGCGATGATGGGCAAGTACCTCAACGGTTACGACCCCAAGTCCACGGTCGACGGCCAGCAGCCGTACGTGCCGCAGGGGTGGAGCCAGTGGGACGTCGTCGGCAACGGCTACCCGGAGTACAACTACAAGCTCGCCCACAACCACAAGATGGAACCCCACGGCGACAAGACCAAGGACTATCTGACCGACGTCCTGAGCGAGAAGGGTCAGTCGTTCATCAAGAAGTCCGCGGCGGCGAACAAGCCGTTCATGCTGGAGGTTGCCCTCTTCACACCGCACGGTCCGTCCACGCCGGCCCGCCGGGACAAGAAGGACTTCCCCGGCCTGAAGGCGCCGCAGGGTCCCGCCTTCGACAAGCTCCCGACCAACGCGCCGCCGTGGCTGGCCCGGCAGAACCCGTTGACCCAGAGCGAGAAGACCGCGATCGACAAGAAGTTCCGCAAGCGCGCACAGTCGCTCCAGGCGGTCGACAAGATGCTCGGCAAGCTGCGCCAGAGCCTGACCAGCGCCCACGTCGCCGACAACACCTACGTCGTCTTCAGCTCCGACAACGGCTTCCACCTCGGTGAGTACCGGCTCAAGGCGGGCAAGCAGACGGCCTTCGACACCGACGTCCGCGTGCCGCTGGTGATCGCAGGACCCGGTGTCGCGGCCGGACGGACGAGCCACGCCCAGGTGTCGAACATCGACTTGGCGCCCACCTTCGAGAAGATCGGCGGCGCCGCGGTGTCGTCCAAGGTGGACGGGCACAGCATGCTCCCCCTCCTGGACGGCGGCTCGGACGCGGGCTGGCGCACGGCCAACCTGATCGAGCACCGCCACGCCAAGCCGGCTCATGACGACCCGGACAACCACGGCACCGAGAGCGTCAGCCCGCCGAACTACCACGCCATGCGCACCAACTCCTACACCTACGTCGAGTACGACAGCGGCGCGAAGGAGTACTACGACCTGGGCACCGACCCCGACGAGCTGCACAACATCGCCGGACAGCTGAGCCAGGTCCGCCTGGCCAAGCTGCACAACGCGCTGACCGGGCTGAAGAACTGCCACGGCGACGGCTGCTGGAGCGCCGGACACCCGTAGCAGGGCTTCCCATGGGTGCCCTGGCCGCCCGCCGCGGCCAGGGCACCGCGGGGGCGGGGGGCCCCGCGCCCCGTTGCCCCCCCCAGTTTCGTAAAAAAAATCCAAGCAGATTGGTAAATAAGCATGGTTGAAGTCGAGCGCCCCCCCCCCCCCCCCCCCCAGAGGGAGCG
>NZ_JBEYXJ010000136.1:0-18559 GCF_040645015.1 Streptomyces sp. NPDC046881
GAGTCGGGTGGTGGGTGGGCGAGGCCGGGGTCCAGGGGTGGAGCCCCTGGCGGGGTCTGGGGCGGAGCCCCAGGCAGGCCTGAACACCAGGCGGGGCCAACCCCGAGCCCCGGGGACGCTCAACCGCCGGAGGTGTCCAGCTCCGCGTCCTCACTCACGCCCGCACAGTCGTACGGATCCTTCAGCCACCCGTCCGGCAGCACCACCCGGTTGTTGCCGGACGTACGCCCCCTCGGCCCCTCCGCCCCCACGGGCCACGACTGCTCCAGATCCAGCTCGTCCAGCCCGGCCCGCAGTTCCTCCAGGGACGACGTGATCGCAAGCCGCTTGCGCATCTCGGAACCGACCGCGAAGCCCTTCAGATACCAGGCGACGTGCTTGCGGAAGTCGACCACGCCCTTGGACTCGTCGCCGATCCACTCCCCCAGCAGCGTGGCGTGCCGCACCATCACGTCGGCGACCTCCCGCAGGGAAGGCCGTACGACATCCGCCGGCCGCCCCTCGAACGCCGCCACCAGGTCCGCGAACAGCCACGGCCGCCCCAGACAGCCACGCCCCACCACGACCCCGTCGCAGCCGGTCTCCCGCACCATCCGCAGCGCGTCCTCGGCCGACCAGATGTCGCCGTTGCCGAGCACGGGGATCTCCGGCACGTGCTCCTTCAGCCGGGCGATGGCGTCCCAGTCGGCGGTGCCGCCGTAGTGCTGGGCGGCCGTACGGCCGTGCAGGGCGATGGCCGTCACCCCCTCCTCGACGGCGATGCGGCCGGCGTCGAGATAGGTGATGTGGTCGTCGTCGATGCCCTTGCGCATCTTCATGGTCACCGGCAGGTCACCGGCCCCGGACACCGCCTCGCGCAGGATCGCCCGCAGCAGGTTCCGCTTGTACGGCAGCGCGGACCCGCCGCCCTTGCGCGTCACCTTCGGCACCGGGCAGCCGAAGTTCAGGTCGATGTGGTCGGCCAGGCCCTCCTCCGCGATCATGCGGACGGCCTTGCCGACGGTCGCGGGGTCGACGCCGTACAGCTGGATCGAGCGCGGCTGCTCGCTCGCGTCGAACTTGATCAGCTGCATGGTCTTCTCGTTGCGTTCGACCAGCGCCCGGGTGGTGATCATCTCGCTGACGAACAGCCCCTTGCCGCCGCTGAACTCCCGGCACAGCGTGCGGAAGGGCGCATTGGTGATACCCGCCATGGGTGCGAGCACGACGGGCGGCGTCACGGCGTGCGGGCCGATGGAGAGCGGGTGGGTCATCGTCAGGGCTCCGGAACGGATGGACGGCACAGGGACACGGAACAAGGTCCCATTGTCCCTCACCCGGCCGGCCGCCCGTCCGGAGATCATGTATGACTCATTAGTTAGACGCACTATTGATTCGCGCGTACGATGGGACGCATGCCAGAGCTGAGCCCTCGCCGACGCCTGCTCGTGCTCGCGATCTGCTGCATGAGCCTGCTGATCGTGAGCCTCGACAACACCGTACTGAACGTGGCTCTGCCCTCGATGCAGCGCGACCTGCACGCCGGCACGTCCGGACTCCAGTGGACGATCGACGCCTACACGCTCGTACTGGCCTCGCTGCTGATGCTCGCGGGCTCCACGGCCGACCGGATCGGACGCAAGCGCGTCTTCATGGCGGGGCTGGTGGTGTTCACCGTCGGCTCCGTGCTCTGCTCCCTCGCCCCGAACCTGGAACTGCTGATCGTGTTCCGCATGGTCCAGGCGGTGGGCGGCTCGATGCTCAACCCGGTCGCCATGTCGATCATCACCAACACCTTCACCGACCCCCGGGAACGCGCCCGCGCGATCGGTGTGTGGGGCGCGGTGGTCGGCATCTCCATGGCGGCGGGCCCGCTGGTCGGCGGCCTGCTGGTGCAGTCGGTGAGCTGGCGCTCGATCTTCTGGATCAACCTGCCGGTCGGCCTGGCGGCCCTCCTCCTCACCCTCCGCTTCGTCCCCGAGTCCCGCGCGCCCCGGGCCCGGCGTCCCGACCCGGTCGGGCAGCTGCTGGTGATCGCCCTGTTCGGCGCGCTGACGTACGCGATCATCGAGGCGCCGGCATCGGGCGCCGGCCCGGTCGCGCCGTTCGCCGCGCTCGCCGTGGCCGCCCTGCTGGCCCTGCTCTGGTACGAGCCCCGGCGCGAGGAACCCCTCATCGACCTGCGGTTCTTCCGCTCGGCCCCGTTCAGCGGCGCCACGGTGATCGCGATCAGCGCGTTCGCGGCGCTGGGCGGCTTCCTGTTCCTGTCCACCCTGTACCTGCAGAACGTGCGCGGCCTCGACGCCCTGCACGCGGGCCTGTGGATGCTGCCGATGGCCGCCCCGACGTTCCTGTGCGCCCCGCTCTCCGGCCGCCTGGTCGGCAGCCGTGGCCCCCGTCTGCCGCTCCTGGTCGCGGGTACGGCGATGACGGCGAGCGGCGTCCTGTTCGCCGCGTTCGAAGCGGAGACGGCGAACGCCACGCTCCTCCTCGGCTACGTCCTCTTCGGCATCGGCTTCGGCTTCGTGAACGCGCCGATCACCAACACCGCGGTCTCGGGCATGCCCCGCGCACAGGCCGGCGTCGCCGCCGCCGTCGCCTCCACCAGCCGCCAGCTGGGCCAGACGCTCGGCGTCGCGGTGGTCGGCGCGGTCCTGGCCTCCCGCATCGGCTCCTCCCCCTACCGCCAGACGTTCGTCACGGCCGCCCGCCCCGGCTGGTGGATCCTGACCGCCTGCGGCCTCGCCGTCCTCCTCCTCGGCCTCCTCACCAGCGGCCACTGGGCCCACCGCACCGCCGAACGCACCGCCGCGGACCTGGAACCAACAGAACCCCGCCGACCGGTGGGAACCGCGGAACGGGCATAGCGCCGACACAGGTCTCTGCGGTCCGGCGTCAGGACGGCGTCGCCCCGCAGGCCAGCTCGTGCAAGCGGTTCAGGCGTTCGCGGGTTTCCGGGTTCTTCGGGGTGTAGGTCACCATCCGGGCGCCCGCCTCGGGGACCAGCCACAGGTCCGTGTGTTCCAGGGTCAGCAGGCCGACGTGGGGGTTGAGGAACTCCTTGGTCTTGGAGCGGGCGGCGACCACCTCGTAGCGCTGCCAGTTCTCGCGGAACGCCGGGGACTCCTCCAGCCGCTTCAGGAGCATCTTCCAGGCGGGCTCGCCGAGGTGGCCGGCCAGGGAGGCGCGCAGCCGGGCGGCCATCAGGCGCTGGGTCTCCTCCAGGTGGACGACGGCCGCCTGCCACTCCTTGCTGGTGTGGACGAGGAGCATGCAGTTGCGGTCCTCGGCCGGGACCGCGTCCAGGTCGCCGAGGAGGCGGCCGTAGGTGCGGTTGTAGGCGAGGATGTCGTACCGGCTGTTCTGGATGCAGGCCGGGATCGGCTCCAGCCGGGTCAGCATCTCGCGCAGGGCGGGTGTGATGCCCGGGCAGTTCGCGGCCGGGGTCGGGTCGGTCGCGCCGGCCAGCTGGAAGAGGTGGGCGCGTTCGCTGGCGTCGAGGCGCAGGGCGCGCGCGAGGGCGTCCAGGACCTGCACGGAGACCTGGATGTCGCGGGCCTGTTCGAGCCAGGTGTACCAGGTGACGCCGACCGCGGAGAGCTGGGCGACCTCCTCGCGGCGCAGCCCTGGGGTGCGGCGGCGGGCGCCGCGCGGCAGGCCCACCTGCTCCGGCGTGATGCGCTCCCGTCTGCTGCGCAGGAACGCGGCCAGCTCGTGCCGGCGGATCTCCGCTCCCCGGGCCGGCTGCGGCAGGGTGGTTTCCTGGGCCGTGGTCGTCATGGGCCCAGGGTGCCGCGTCCGTCAGCGTGTTTCCAGGTACTCCCGCTACCAGGATGAGAAGACTCTGGTACCCGTCTGAGCGGTCCCGCAGGCTCGGGGGCATGAGGGAAACCATCACCGCCCCCGCCGTCCGGCCGACGGCCGCGCCGCCGCCCGCGCTCGGCGGCCCCGGGCTGTTCACCGTCCTGGTCGCCGCCGCGCTGCCGCTGGTCGACTTCTTCATCGTCAACGTGGCCCTGCCGGCCATCGGCGCCGATCTCGCCGCGGGCGAGGCCGTGCTGGAACTGGTCGTCGCCGGGTACGGGGTCGCGTACGCCGTGCTGCTCGTGCTCGGCGGGCGGCTCGGGGACCTGTTCGGGCGGCGGCGGCTGTTCCTCGGCGGCATGGCTGCGTTCGGGCTCACCTCGCTGGCCTGCGGCCTCGCGCCCGGTGCCTGGAGCCTGGTGGCGGCCCGGGTCGCGCAGGGCGCCTCGGCCGCCGCGATGCTGCCGCAGGTGCTCGCCACCATCCAGGCCGCCACGAGCGGCGCGCGCCGCGCGAAGGCCATGAGCCTGTACGGCGCCACGGCCGGCCTGTCCATGGTGGCCGGGCAGATCCTCGGCGGGGTGCTGGTCGCCGCCGATGTCGCCGGGACCGGATGGCGGGCGATCTTCCTCGTCAACGTCCCGGTGGTCGTGCTGGGGCTCGTGCTCGCCGCCCGGTACGTGCCGGAGACCCGGTCGCGGCAGCCGGAGCCGGTGGACGGCCCCGGCACCGTACTGCTCGCGGTGTCCCTGCTGACGCTGCTCGCGCCGCTCACCGAGGGCAGGGCCGCCGGCTGGCCGCTGTGGACCTGGCTGTCGCTGGCCGCGTTCCCGTTCGCGGCGGGCGCGTTCTGGGTGGTGGAGCGGCGGGCGGACCGGTCGGGGCGGACGCCGCTGGTGCCGCCGAGCCTGTTCCGGGTGCCGTCCATGCGGCACGGTCTGGAGCTGCTGCTGCCGTTCTCCATCGGCTTCAGCGGGTTCATGTTCGTGATCGCGCTGGCGTTGCAGCAGGGCGCCGGGCTCGGTCCGGTGCAGGCCGGGCTCGCGCTCGCGCCGATGGCCGTGGCGTACCTGCTCGTCTCCCTCGCCGGTCCCCGGCTGATCGCCCGCTACGGCACCCGGGTGGTCACCGCCGGGGCCGCGGTCCAGGGCGCGGGCCTGCTGCTGATCCTGCTGGCCGCGTGGCGGGACTGGCCGCACCTGGGCATCGCCTCCCTGTTGCCGGGCGCGGCGGTGGCCGGTGCCGGTCAGGCGCTCCAGCTGCCCAACGTGATGCGGATCGTGATGTCCGAGGTGCCGTCCGCCCGGGCGGGTGTCGGCAGCGGTGTGATGGTCACCACCCAGCAGTCGGCGCTGGCCCTGGGCGTGGCCACGCTGGGCACCCTGTTCCTGACCCTCGTGCCGCACCTCGGCATGCGGGACGCGCTGATCGGCACGCTGCTGGTGCAGCTGGCCGGTCCGGTGCTGACCGGCCTGCTGAGCCTGCGGCTGCCCCGGACGGTCGGCTGAGCCCGCGGCACGACTCGACCGGTGCGCCGCGCAGACCTCCCCGTCGCCGCCGGTTGTGCCGCACGCTCCTGTGCGGCCGGGCGGTCCGGCCCGGGGCGGGAGGGCGGGATGTCCGGGGACGGTAGGAGGAGGAGCAAGCCGGCCGCGGGGACAGCACGGCCGGGGGCTCGTGGTCCGGGCGGGCAGCCGGCGCGCGGTCCGGTGCGGCACCGGCGGCCTGCGGCAGGGCGGCCGGCCAGCGCACGGTCCGGTGCGCACCTGCGGCCGACGGCAGGGCGCCCCGCCTAGTCCCGCCAACCGCCAACCGCCAGGATCGCGATCCTGCTCACCCGGGTCGCCATGGCCCGACCCGGCACCGACCCCGCTGGTACGGGACCTCAGGCGGGCCCCGGCCTGAGGGCGGCCCCGGTCACCGGGCGGGTGCGGTGGCTCACCCGGGTCGCCATGTGCCGACCCGGCACCGACCCCGCAGGTACGGCACCTCAGGCGGGCCCCGGCCTGAGGGCGGCCCCGGTCACCGGGCGGGTGCGGTGGCTGCTGTCCTCACCCGGCGGATGCGCCGAGGCCCCGTACCAGCAGGTCCACCACCGCGGTGAACTCCTCCTGGATGCCGGGGCTTTCCCAGTCCCGGGCGTAGCAGGGGTCGTGGAAGCGGCCGGTGGCCTGGAACACGGCCCGGGCGGCGGTGGCCGGGTCGGTCACCCGGAAGGCGCCCGTCTCCGTGCCGGCGGCGATGATCCGGGTCAGCTGGCCGGTGAGGTCGGCTATGTGCTCGCGGACCACGCCGCCGAGTTCCCCGGCCAGCACGGTGTAGGTGGCGAACAGCTCGGGATCGTCGCCCGCCTTGTGCCGCTTGGCGGTGAACAGGGCGGCGAGCCAGTCCCGCAGCCGCTGCTCCGGTGACCGGTCCGCGGCGCCGGCGATCCCGGCGAGTTGCTGCGAGGTCCGGTCCAGCCAGCGCTTGGTGACCGCCTCGCGCAGCGCCGCCTTGGTACGGAAGTGCCGGTAGACACTGCCGTGGCTGACGCCGAGCGCGCGGGCCACGTCGACCACGGTGGCCTTGGCCGGCCCGTGGCGGCGCAGCACCTCCTCGGTGGCTTTGAGGATGCGCTCGGCGGTCAGGATCTCGCTGGTCGGTGGCATGCCTAGACGGTACCCGGCGTGCCGGTCACCGTTCGCTGTCGAGCATGGCCATCTGTTCCGAGGCGTACCGCTCGCCGGCCGCAGCGTCCGCCGGTACGGCGCTCTCGATGGCGGCGAGGTCGTCCGCGTCCAGCGTCACGTCCAGGGCGCCGAGTGCCTCGCCGAGCCGCTCGCGGGTGCGGGCGCCGACCAGCGGCACGATGTCCTCGCCCCGGGAGAGCACCCAGGCGATGGCGATCTGCGCGACCGGGACGCCCTTCTGCTCGGCGATCTTGCGCAGGGAATCGACCAGCGTGAGGTTGTGCTGGAGGTTCTCGCCCTGGAAGCGGGGCGAGTGCGCGCGGAAGTCGTTCGCGGCGAACTGCCGGCCGGCCCTGACGTGGCCGGAGAGCAGCCCGCGCGAGAGCACGCCGTACGCGGTGACGGCGATGCCCAGCTCCCGCAGGGTGGGCAGGATCTCCCGCTCGGGGCCGCGGGAGATGAGCGCGTACTCGATCTGGAGGTCGGCGATCGGGGCGGTGGCGGCGGCCCGGCGGATGGTGGCGGCGCCGACCTCGCTGAGCCCGATGTGCCGGACCCAGCCCTTCTCGACCAGCTCGGCGATCGCGCCGACGGTCTCCTCGATCGGCACGTCCGGGTCGAGCCGGGCCGGGCGGTAGACGTCGATGTGGTCGACGCCGAGGCGCTGCAGGGAGTAGGCGGCGAAGTTCTTCACGGCCGCGGGGCGCCCGTCGAAGCCGGACCAGCCGCCGTCCGGGTCGCGCAGGGCGCCGAACTTCACGCTCAGCAGCGCGTTCTCGCGCAGGCCGGCCGGGGCGGTGCGCAGCGCCTCGGCGATCAGCAGTTCGTTGTGGCCCATGCCGTAGAAGTCGCCGGTGTCCAGCAGGGTGACGCCGGCCTCCAGGGCGGCGTGCAGGGTGGCGATCGACTCGGCGCGGTCCGCCTCGCCGTACATGCCGGACATGCCCATGCAGCCGAGGCCGAGGGCGGAGACCTGGGGGCCGGTGGTACCGAGGGTTCGGGTTCGCATCGTCATGGCTCCACCCTCGCATGACAGCTGACAGATTTCAATATCTGTCACTCCAACTTTGTTACTCCCATCCACGATTGGTCCAGACCTATTGACGAGAGGTCTGGACCAGCGCACTGTCATGGCTACGACACCTCACCGCACCCCCACCGGGAGGCCTCGCATGATCAGACGTCTGCTCGCCGCCGCGCTCACCGCGGCGTTCCTCGTCCCCCTGGGCATCGCCACCGCACCCGCCGCCTCCGCCGCCGACACCTGCGCGGTGAAGCCGAGACCGGCCGGCAAGGTGCTCCAGGGCTACTGGGAGAACTGGGACGGCTCCGCCAACGGCGTCCACCCGCCGTTCGGCTGGACCCCGATCACCGACTCCCGCATCCCCGCCCACGGCTACAACGTGATCAACGCGGCCTTCCCGGTGATCCGCTCCGACGGCACGGCGCTGTGGGAGGACGGCATGGACGCCGGCGTGAAGGTGGCCACGCCCGCCGAGATGTGCGCGGCCAAGGCGTCCGGCCAGACGATCCTGCTCTCCATCGGCGGCGCGGCGGCCGGCATCGACCTGTCGTCCTCCGCCGTGGCCGACCGGTTCGTGGCGACGATCGTCCCGATCCTGAAGAAGTACAACTTCGACGGCATCGACATCGACATCGAGACGGGCCTGGTCGGCAGCGGCAGCATCGGCCAACTCTCCACGTCCCAGGCGAACCTGATCCGCATCATCGACGGGATCCTGGCGCGGATGCCGGCGGGCTTCGGCCTGACGATGGCCCCGGAGACGGCGTACGTCACCGGCGGCAGCGTCACCTACGGCTCGATCTGGGGCGCGTACCTGCCGATCGTCAAGAAGTACGCGGACAACGGCCGCCTGTGGTGGCTGAACATGCAGTACTACAACGGCAGCATGTACGGCTGCTCCGGCGACTCCTACGCGGCCGGCACCGTGCAGGGCTTCACCGCCCAGACCGACTGCCTCGACAAGGGCCTGGTGGTCCAGGGCACGACGATCAGGGTGCCGTACGACAAGCAGGTCCCGGGGCTGCCCGCACAGCCCGGCGCGGGCGGCGGCTACATGGCGCCGTCGCAGGTCTCGCAGGCCTGGCGGCACTACGGCACGTCGCTCAAGGGCCTGATGACGTGGTCGGTCAACTGGGACGGCGCGAAGAACTGGACCTTCGGCGACAACGTCAGGGCGCTCCAGGGGCGCTGACCGGCCCCGGACACGCGTATGCCGGACGGGCCCGCCTGCTCGGCCCGTCCGGCATACGAGGGTGTGACTAGGCGCCGATCAGACGGCTGGCCAGGTAGCCCTCGATCTGGTCCAGCGACACGCGCTCCTGCTTCATGGAGTCACGCTCGCGCACGGTGACGGCGTTGTCCTCGAGGGTGTCGAAGTCGACGGTCACGCAGAACGGCGTACCGATCTCGTCCTGGCGGCGGTAGCGGCGGCCGATGGCGCCGGCGTCGTCGAACTCGATGTTCCAGTGCTGGCGCAGCGCCTGGGCGAGACCCTTGGCCTTCGGGGACAGCTCCGGGTTGCGGGAGAGCGGGAGCACGGCGACCTTCACCGGGGCGAGGCGGTGGTCGAGGCGCAGCACGGTCCGCTTCTCCATCTTGCCCTTGGCGTTGGGCGCCTCGTCCTCGACGTAGGCGTCCAGCAGGAAGGCCAGCATGGTGCGTCCGACACCGGCCGCGGGCTCGATGACGTACGGCGTCCAGCGCTCGCCGGCGTCCTGGTCGTAGTAGGAGAGGTCCTGGCCGGAGGCCTTGGAGTGCGCGGAGAGGTCGTAGTCGGTGCGGTTGGCGACGCCCTCCAGCTCGCCCCACTCCGAGCCGCCGAACCGGAAGCGGTACTCGATGTCGGCGGTGCGCTTGGAGTAGTGGGAGAGCTTCTCCTTCGGGTGCTCGTACCAGCGCATGTTCTCCTCACGGAGACCCAGGCCGGTGTACCAGTTCCAGCGCTGCTCCATCCAGTATTCCTGCCACTGCTCGTCCTCGCCGGGCTTGACGAAGAACTCCATCTCCATCTGCTCGAACTCGCGGGTGCGGAAGATGAAGTTGCCCGGCGTGATCTCGTTGCGGAACGACTTGCCCATCTGGGCGATGCCGAACGGCGGCTTGCGGCGCGAGGTGGTCTGCACCTGGGCGAAGTTGGTGAAGATGCCCTGGGCGGTCTCGGGGCGCAGGTAGGCGACGGAGCCGGAGTCCTGGGTGGGGCCGAGGTGGGTGGAGAGCAGACCGGAGAACTGCTTGGGCTCGGTGAACTGGCCCTTGTTGCCGCAGTTCGGGCAGTTGACGTCCGCCAGGCCGTTCGCCGGGGCGTGGCCCTTCTTCTCCTCGTACGCCTCTTCCAGGTGGTCGGCGCGGAACCGCTTGTGACACGAGGTGCACTCGGTCAGCGGGTCCGTGAAGGTGGCGACGTGGCCGGAGGCGACCCAGACCTCGGAAGCCAGGATCACGGACGAGTCGATACCGACGACGTCCTCGCGCGACGTCACCATGTAGCGCCACCACTGGCGCTTGATGTTCTCCTTGAGCTCGACACCCAGCGGTCCGTAGTCCCAGGCGGCACGCTGTCCGCCGTAGATCTCACTGCAGGGGAAAACGAAGCCACGGCGCTTGCTCAGGCTGACGATGGTGTCGATCTTGTCGGCGGCCACGGTGCTCTCTTCATTACGACGACGGGCGTTGAAGCGAGATGCTTCCAGCGAATGATTCAGGTTACCGGCGCAGGCTCCCCCACGACCAAATCGGCCCCTGCCAAGACCACCTGATGAGCGTTGTTGACAACGGTTTCCATGTTTGTTGAAAATGACTGTCATGAACGTACGACGACGCACCCGCGCCGGCGCGCGGCGCCTCATACCCGCCGCCGCGCTCGCCGCGGTCACCGCCCTCGGCGCCGGCACCCTCACCGGCTGCTCCGACAGCGCCGCGGCGGTGAACACCTCCAAGTTCGACGTCGTCGCGTCGTTCTACCCGATGCAGTTCCTCGCCGAGCAGATCGGCGGCAGGCACGTCCACGTCACCACTCTCACCTCCCCCGGCCAGGAACCGCACGACCTGGAGATCAGCCCGCAGCAGATCGCCGCGCTGGAGGAGTCCGACGCGGTGCTGTACCTGAAGAACCTCCAGCCGTCCGTCGACGACGCGGTGGCCCAGTCCCCGGTGAAGACCAAGATCGAGGCGGGCTCCTTCACGACGCTGGAGGACCACGGCAACGAGGTCGGCGGCCACGCGGCCGAGCACGACACCCACCAGGGCGAGGAGCCCGCCGGCAAGGACCCGCACATCTGGCTCGACCCGGTGCGCTACGCCCAGGTCGCCGAGGGCGTCTCCAAGGCCTTCGAGAAGGCCGACCCCGAGCACGCGGCCGACTACCGGGAGAACACCGCGAAGCTGGTCGGGAAGCTGAGCGCGCTGGACTTCGCGTTCCGGCAGAGCCTCGCCCACACCCGCAGCAAGGTCGTCCTCACCACGCACGCCGCCTTCGGTTACCTCGCCGAGCGCTACGGCCTCACCGAGGAGGCCGTCAACGGCCTCGACCCGGAGTCGGAGCCGAGCGCCGCCCGGGTCCGGGACCTGGAGCGGATGGCCGAGGCGGACGGCGTCTCCACCGTGTTCTACGAGACGCTCGTCAGCGACAAGACCGCCAGGACCATCGCGCACGACACGGGCCTGAGGACCGACGTCCTCGACCCGATCGAGGGCATCACCGACAGGTCCCGCGGCCGGGACTACTTCGCGGTCCAGCAGGCCAACCTCAAGGCCCTCCAGAAGGCGCTGGGTGCCAAGTGACGGGAGAAGAGATGACCAGCCGGCCTGTCATATCCCTGCGGGGGGTGACCGCCGAACTCGGCGCGCGCCCCGTCCTGCGCGGCATCGACCTCACCGTCGGCCGCGGCGAGGTCGTCGCGCTGCTCGGCGCGAACGGCTCCGGCAAGTCCACGGCGATCCGCACGATCATCGGCCAGGTACCGGTCAGCGGCGGCACGATCGAGCTGTTCGGCACCCCGCGCCGGTCCTTCCGGGACTGGGCGCGCGTGGGCTACGCACCGCAGCGCACGACGGCCGCGGGCGGGGTCCCGGCGACGGTCACCGAGATCGTCTCCGCGGGCCGGCTGTCCCGCACCCGCTTCGGCGTCTTCCGCAGGAGCGACCGCGAGGCCGTGCGCCGGGCCCTGGAACTGGTCGGCATGGCGGACCGCGCCAAGGACCCGGTCGACGCCCTCTCCGGCGGCCAGCACCAGCGGGTGCTGATCGCCCGCGCGCTCGTCGCCGAACCCGAGCTGCTGATCATGGACGAGCCGATGGCCGGGGTCGACCTGGCCAGCCAGGAGGTCCTGGCACGGACGCTGGAGCAGCAGGTCGAGGCCGGGGTGACGGTCCTGCTCGTCCTGCACGAACTGGGCCCGCTGGAGCCCCTGATCGACCGGGCGGTCGTCCTGCGCGACGGCTGCGTGCTGCACGACGGGCCGCCGCCGCGCGCGGTCGGCCAGCACGCGCTGCCCGGCCACGACCACGTACACCCGCACGCACCGGCGGGCGCCGAACCGATCCGCACGGGACTGCTGAGCTGATGACCTTCCTGAACTACGCCTTCATGCAGCGGGCGCTGCTGGCCGCCGTGCTGGTCGGCATCACCGCGCCCGCGATCGGCATCTACCTGGTCCAGCGCCGCCAGGCCCTGATGGGCGACGGCATCGGACACGTGGCCATGACCGGCGTCGGCCTCGGCTTCCTGCTGTCCACCTCCCCCGTGTGGATGGCGACGGCCGTCTCCGTCCTCGGCGCGGTCCTGATGGAACTGATCCGCTGGTACGGCAGGACCCGCGGCGACATCGCCCTGGCCATGCTGTTCTACGGCGGTATGGCCGGCGGTGTGATGCTGATCAACCTCGCGCCGGGCGGCTCCAACGCCAACCTGGTGTCGTACCTGTTCGGCTCCCTGTCGACGGTGTCCGAGTCCGACGTGACCGCGATCTGCGTGCTCGCCGCGTTCGTCCTGCTGGTCGCCCTGGGCCTGCGCCGCCAGCTGTTCGCGGTCAGCCAGGACGAGGAGTTCGCGCGGGTCACGGGCCTGCCGGTGCGCGCCCTGAACCTGCTGACGGCGGTCACCGCGGCCGTCACCGTCACGGTCGCCATGCGGGTCGTCGGCCTGCTGCTGGTGTCCGCGCTGATGGTCGTCCCGGTGGCGGCGGCGCAGCAGCTCAGCCGCAGCTTCGCCGTCACCTTCGCGATCGCGGTGGCGATCGGCGTGGCCGTGACCGTCAGCGGCACGATCACGTCGTACTACCAGGACGTCCCGCCCGGCGCCACGATCGTCCTGCTGACCATCGCCGCGTTCCTCGCGCTGACCACGCTGGCCACCCCGCTGGCCCGGCGACGCGCCCGCGCGGCCGCCGCGGCCCAGCCCGCCGGCGACCCGGCGGAGTGCTCGATCCCGGCCGCGCGCGGCGCCGGCGAGGAGATCGGCGTCTGACCGCCGACAGCCCGGGCTGGCACAATGGCCCGGGCAGACGCCAGACGTGGAGGAGGCAACCGGTGACGACCGCTGGACCGCCCGTGAAGGGCCGTGCGACCCGCCAGCGGGCAGCCGTGGCGGCGGCCCTGGACGAGGTCGACGAGTTCCGCAGCGCGCAGGAACTGCACGACATGCTCAAGCACAAGGGCGATTCGGTCGGGCTCACCACGGTCTACCGCACGCTGCAGTCCCTCGCCGAGGCCGGCGAGGTCGACGTCCTGCGCACCTCCGACGGCGAGTCCGTCTACCGGCGCTGCTCCAGCGGCGAACACCACCACCACCTGGTCTGCCGCGCTTGCGGCAAGGCGGTGGAGGTGGAGGGCCCGGCCGTCGAGAAGTGGGCGGAGGCCATCGCGGCGGAGCACGGCTACGTCAACGTGGCGCACACCGTGGAGATCTTCGGCACCTGCGCCGACTGCGCGGCGGGCTGACCGGTCGTCCGGCCGCGCGGTGCCCCGCGCCCCCCGGGGCGCGGGAAGCCCGGCTCAGCTCCGCCCGAAGCAGCGCTCCAGCTCGTCGAGGTCGTAGAAGACGCTGCCCTCGGCCACCGGACGGCACCCCGCCTTGAAGGCCGTCTCCTTCTCGTTGTAGAGCATCCGGACCAGGTACCGGTCGCCCTTGGCGAAGACGTCCCACTGGATGTTGGCCCCCAGCGGGGACACGTCCGCCCCTCGCCAGGGATTGTTCGCGTACGTGTACGCCTCGCCCGGCTCCGCCGCCCGCGTGCTCCCCGGCAGCCTCATCAGCGCGGCCAGCGGAATGATCTCTTCGGCATGGCTGAACCGCAGTTCGGCCCCGAGGTCGCCGGTGCCGGCCCGCTTGGCCTCGGCCTGCCGGAAGAAGTCGTCCAGCAGGACGTCCGCCATCCTGTAGGTGATGTCGCTGCCGGCGAAGCCGGGCCCCTTCTCGTAGAAGTCCTCGGCGTCGGAGAGATAGCCGAACCAGGCCGCGTCCGACCGGGAGACGAAGCGCTCCATGCCCCAGCCCCTGCCGTCCGGGCTCTCCTCGCTCATCGCGGGCGCGATGGCGTACAGGTCGTAGACGGCCTGGGCGGCGCCCACCGGGTCGCCGATCCGCGCGACGAAGGGCTCCTCGAACACCTTCCGCAGGACGCTGTGCGCGGCCTTGCGGGTCCTCGGCTGGTCGGTGACGCCGTGCAGGGTGTTCTTCAGGCGCTGGTCGTTCTCGACGTAGTCGCGGTAGGCGGCACCGCCCGCCGCCTTGTGGAAGTACAGCAGGTCCTTGTCGGTGCGCACCGGCCCGATCAGCGGCCGGAGCGCGGGCTCGGCGGCGGCGAGGGCGTCGGTGAACGCGGTGCCGCTGTCCACGGCCCGCGCCTGCCCGGAGCTGACGACGTCGATCTTCTCGCCGTCGTCGGCGATCTTCCGGAACAGGGACGGCAGCCGTCGCTGGAGCCGGACGGCCGTGTCCGCCATCTCCTGCCGGCCGCGCCCGCTGAGGTTGCCGTAGCCGGTCTTCGCCATCGCGGCCTGGAGGGCGCGGACGACGGGCCCGAACTCCCGCCCTCGGTCGGTGAGTTGTCCCTCCGCCTCGGCCTGCTCCCACAGCGCGAGGACCAGGTCGCCGTCCTCGCTGTCGCTCGCGGCCCGGGACCCGTGCCGGGAGACGTTCTCGGTGAAGACGGGTACGAAACCGGCCGGGGGGCGCTGGTAGGTGTGCGGGCCCTGCCCCGGGGAGTAGGGCGCCTTCGTGCCGTAGCTCTCGCGGTGCGCGGGGCCGTCGGCCGCGTGTGCGGGCAGGGCGGTGAGCAGCAGGGCGCCGAGGGCGAGGACAGAGGTGAGACGTCTCATGATCCGCATCCTCGGCGGCCCGGCTGAACGACCGGTGGCTAGGAGGTGGCATCGCCCTTCATGGCGGCTTCCATGGCGAGCAGTTCCTCGTTCGGCACGGCCCCGCCGAAGCGGCGGTCGCGGGAGGCGAACTCCATGCACGCCCGCCACAGGTCACGGCGGTCGAAGTCGGGCCACAGGACGTCCTGGAAGACCATCTCGGCGTACGCGCTCTGCCAGAGCAGGTAGTTGGAGGTGCGCTGCTCGCCGCTGGGGCGCAGGAACAGGTCGACGTCCGGCATGTCCGGGTAGTACAGGTACTTCTGGATGGTCTTCTCGTTGACCTTCGACGGGTCGAGCCGGCCCGCCCTCACGTCCTCGGCGAGGGCCTGCGCGGCGTCGGCGATCTCGGCACGGCCGCCGTAGTTCATGCAGAAGTACAGGGTGAGCAGGTCGTTGCCCTTCGTCTGCTCCTGGGCTACCTGCAACTCCTTGGCGACGGACTTCCACAGTTTCGGCATCCGGCCCACCCAGCGCACCCGGATGCCGAGTTCGTCGAGCTGGTCACGGGTCCTGCGGATGAAGTCGCGGTTGAAGTTCATCAGGAAGCGGACCTCGTCGGGCGAGCGCTTCCAGTTCTCGGTGGAGAAGGCGTACAGGGAGATGTTGCGCACGCCGATCTCGATGGAGCCCTGGAGCACGTCCAGCACCCGCTCGGCGCCGACCTTGTGCCCCTCGGTGCGCGGCAGCCCCCGCTCCTTGGCCCACCGCCCGTTGCCGTCCATGACGATCGCGACGTGGTTCGGGACCAGCTCACCGGGGAGCTTGGGCGCGCGGGCACCGGACGGGTGCGGCTCCGGCGCCTTGTACTCGCGCCGCTGGCGCCCCAGGATCCCGCGAACGACCATGTGCTTCTCGTCTCCCTCTTACTTCTCGACGTACCTGAGCGAACGCAGCCCGCGCTCCAGATGCCAGTGCAGGTAGGCGGACACCAGCCCGCTGCCCTCGCGGACGTACCGCGCCTCGCACGCGTCCGCCGTCTCCCAGTCTCCCGTAAGCAGCGCCCCGAGCAGTACCAGGGTCTGCGGGGACGGTACGACGCTGCCGGGCACCCGGCAGTCGACGCAGACGGAGCCGCCGGAGGCCACGGAGAAGAACCGGTTCGGGCCGGGCATCCCGCACTTCGCGCAGGCGTCGAAGCTGGGCGCGTACCCGTTCACGGCGAGGGAGCGCAGCAGGAAGGCGTCGAGGACCAGGTGCGGCGCGTGCTCGCCCCGGGCGAGCGTCCGCAGCGCCCCGACGAGCAGCAGGTACTGCTGCACGGCCGGCTCGCCCTCGTGGTCGGTGAACCGCTCGGCGGTCTCCAGCATGGCGGTCCCGGCGGTGTACCGGGCGTAGTCCGTGACGATCCCGCCGCCGTACGGAGCGATCGTCTCGCTCTGCGTGCACAGCGGCAGGCCGCGCCCGACCAGCTCGCTCCCGCGGGCGAAGAACTGCACGTCGACGTGGGAGAACGGCTCCAGCCGGGCCCCGAACTTCGACTTGGTGCGCCGCACCCCGCGCGCCACGGCCCGCACCCGCCCGTGACCGCGGGTGAGCAGCGTGATGATCCGGTCCGCCTCACCCAGCTTCTGGGTGCGCAGCACGATGCCGTCGTCGCGGAACAGACTCATGGCACCATTCTCGCCCATGCCGAAGGGGCGCCCGGCCGCCTAGCGGAACCACTCCGGGTGGCGTCTGCGGAGATCGGCGACCGCGGGCCGGAAGACGCACAGCACCTGCTGCACCGGCTCCGGGCGCCCTCCCGCGAACCTCAGGGTGCGGTGCCCGAAGGTGACCTGGGTGACGCCGATCCAG
This sequence comes from Streptomyces sp. NPDC046881, assembly GCF_040645015.1. Classification (NCBI taxonomy): domain Bacteria; kingdom Bacillati; phylum Actinomycetota; class Actinomycetes; order Kitasatosporales; family Streptomycetaceae; genus Streptomyces; species Streptomyces sp. NPDC046881. The sequence goes on from NZ_JBEYXJ010000136.1 coordinate 16,633, forward strand.
GTCTTGTCCAGGATCACGGTCTGATCATTGACGACACCGGTGTCAACCTCCTTGTATGACGTGTCCACGACCATGCCGTCCAGCGCGGAGTAGGGGATCCGCAGCAGGCCGGAGGAGGAGTACAGGCACAGGTGGCTGTCCGTGAAGGCTATCGTCCCCGACTTGTCGAAGCGGGACGGGTGATGCCCGATCAGCCGCTCCGTGCCGGGGACACCGCATTTCTCCCTCACCCGGCTGCTGCCCTCGGCGCCGGGTACGACGCTGACGCCCTGACGCGCCAGCAGCAGGCGAAGGGCGTCGGCCGGCTCCGTGGGCTCTGCGCGCTGCCGCTCGATGTGGGCGTCGACCTGCCGCATGTCGTACCCCCAGAACCACCTGCCGGACACGGTGCGGAAATGGGGTGCCTGGGCCTGCCATCCGCGGCGGGGGTCCCTCACCTTCGCGAGGACGTCGTCCAGCTGCTCCTTGACCGCCCTGATCCGGTATCCGCCGCCCTGGACGGTGTCGAACGGGAAGCCCGCGGCGGGGGCGGCCGCAGGGGGCATCGGGGCCGCTTCGGCGCGGACGATGCGCCGCGGCGGCACGGCGTCCCGCCCGGCGTCGTGGGCGCGGTTGCGGACCCAGGGCTCCTCCTCCGCGATGTTGAGCCCGTTCAGCTGGGGCGTGGCTCTGGCTCGCTGCTCCCGGACGCGCCGCCAGACGCGGGGGACGCTCAGCGTCGGGCCCGCCCCGGCGATGCCCTTGTCCAGGACCTCGATCAGCGCGCCGGTGAACTCCGGGTAGCCGCCGGGCAGGGTGAACGAGCGCTGGGTGCCCGACGCCGAGGTCAGCACATAGCCGCCGAAGTCCTCGTCGCCGCCACCCGGGCCGGTTGCGTTCCGCTCCTTGGACTCGACCAGCAGCCGGACCTGGTCCGGGCGTTCCAGGACGGTCGCGGAGCCGCCCATGGGGATGGCCAGGCCGCTGTAGCAGGAGTCGATCAGTGTGATGTGACGGCGTGCGTACCGTCCCTCCCGTCTGACCATGCGGCGCAGTTCGCGTTCCGGCAGCGCCCCGATCGTCACGTCGTACCGGTCGGCGTCGGCCAGCGCCAGGTACAGCTGCTCGCTTCTGGGTTCCCGCTGCCCGTGCCCCGCGAAGTAGACGAGGAGCGTGTCGGTCGCCGCCCGTCCGGCGCCGCGCACCGCCCTGAGGACGTCGTCGGCGGAGGCGTCACCGGGGAGAACGGTGACGTTGCCCCGGGGCAGCCCCCAGACCGTCGGGTCGCGCAGCAGCTCGGCCAGTCTGGCGACGCCGGCCGCCACACCGGGCAGAGCAGCGAGGTGACGGTAGTCGTGCACGCCGATGAGGACGGCGTGGCTTCGTGACGGGTCAGGAAGCGGCACGGCCGGGCGCCTCCCCGTCGTCCTCCGGCAGCAGGCCCAGTGCGCGTGCCGCGCGGGCGGCATCCTCCGCCGTCTCGCCGTACACGGTGACGCGCGTGTCCCCGCATTCCACCTCCAGTCGCGCGGACTGCTGTTCCCGGCGGGGCAGCGAGGCACGGAAGTCACCGAACAGGCCGATCAGGTCGGTGAGCAGCGAGGCGGAGGCGACGGCGAGGCTGATCCACTCCACCGGGTCCGGTGACATCCCGCCGTCGCCGGGCGGCACGCGCCCCTCCCGCTCGCGTACGGACCGGCTCAGCCTCCGGTCCTCTGTCATCCACTCGGCGAACGCCTCCGTCCACCCCCCGGTGTGGAACCGTTCGTCGGCCGAACCGTCACCCGACGGCCGGATCCGCACAACCCTGACTCGTAACTCCATGTGATGCCCCCCTCTTGTGGGGGGCGGGCGCGGCCGGCCCCGGCGGGGGGGCCCCCCCCGCCCCCCGGCGCCCAAAACCCAACAAAAAACAACGAGCCGGCCCGAAGGGGCGGGGCGCCACGCC
>NZ_JBEYXJ010000137.1:0-18359 GCF_040645015.1 Streptomyces sp. NPDC046881
GACGCGGTGGTGCAGCGTCGGCGGGCCGCCGGGCTGTCGGGTGTGTCGCTGGCGTGGGGTCTGTGGGAGCAGGCCACCGGCATGACCGCCCACCTGAACGACGCCGACCAGGCCCGCATGAACCGCGGCGGGTTCCAGGCGATCGCCGCCGACGAGGGCCTGGACCTCTTCGACGCGGCCCTGCGCACCGGCGCGAGCCTCCTCGTCCCGATCAAGCTGGACCTGCGGGCCGTACGCGCCGAGGCCACGGCCGGCGGCGACATACCGTCCCTGCTGCGCACACTGATACCGCACAGCCGGCGCGCCGCCGCCCGCATCGCCGCCGGACGCGGCAGCGGCCTGGCCGGCCGGCTCGCGGGCCTGACCCCGGCCGAACAGGAGACCCTGCTCCTGGACCTGGTCCGCACCCATGTCGCGACCGTGCTCGGCCACACCGGCCCCGAGAAGGTCAGGGCCGACAAGGCGTTCAAGGACGCGGGCTTCGACTCGCTCACCGCCGTCCAGCTGCGCAACCGGCTCCGCGAGACCACCCGGCTCGGCCTCCCGGCCACCCTCGTCTACGACTACCCGACCCCGGTCGCCCTCGCCCGCTTCCTCCGCGACGAACTGGTGGGAGCAAGCGGCAGCGCCCTCGGCGCGGCGGCCCCCACGGTCGTCGTGGCCGACCCGGACGAGCCGATCGCCGTCGTCGGCATGGCCTGCCGGCTGCCCGGCGGCGTCAACAGCCCCGAGGAACTGTGGCGGCTGGTGGTCGAGGGCCGGGACGCGATCTCCGGGTTCCCCGCCGACCGCGGCTGGGACGTGGACGACCTCTTCGACACCGACCCCGAGAACATCGGCACCTCGTACGTCGACCAGGGCGGCTTCCTGCGCGAGGCGGGCCAGTTCGACGCGGGCTTCTTCGGTGTCTCGCCGCGCGAGGCGCTGGCCATGGACCCTCAGCAGCGGCTGCTGCTGGAGACCTCCTGGGAGGCGCTGGAACGGGCGGGCGTGAACCCGTCCGCGCTGAAGGGCTCGGACGTCGGTGTGTTCTCCGGCGTGATGACCCAGGGCTACGGCATCGGCGGCGACATCCCGCCGGAGCTGGGCGGCTTCACGGCCACCGGCTCCGCGGTGAGCGTGGCCTCGGGCCGGGTGTCGTACGTCTTCGGCTTCGAGGGCCCCGCGGTGACCGTGGACACCGCCTGCTCCTCCTCGCTGGTCGCCATGCACCTGGCCGCCCAGGCCCTGCGGGGCGGCGAGTGCTCCCTCGCCCTGGCCGGCGGCGCGACCATCATGGCCACCCCCGGCACCTTCGTGGAGTTCTCCCGGCAGCGGGCCCTCGCCCCCGACGGCCGCTGCAAGGCCTTCTCCTCCACCGCCGACGGCACCGGCTGGGCCGAGGGCGTCGGCGTGGTCGTCCTGGAACGCCTCTCGGAGGCGCGCCGCAAGGGCCATCGCGTCCTCGCCGTGCTGCGCGGCAGCGCGATCAACCAGGACGGCGCCTCCAACGGCCTCACCGCCCCCAACGGCCCCTCCCAGCAGCGGGTCATCCGCCGCGCGCTGGCGGTGGCCGGGCTGGCCGCGACCGACGTCGACGCCGTCGAGGCACACGGCACGGGCACGGCGCTCGGCGACCCGATCGAGGCTCAGGCCCTGCTGGCCACCTACGGCCGCGACCGCGAAGAGCCCTTGTGGCTGGGCTCGGTGAAGTCCAACATCGGCCACACCCAGGCCGCCGCGGGCGTCGCCGGCGTCATCAAGATGGTCGAGGCGCTACGGCACGGTGTCCTGCCCCCGACCCTGCACGTGGCGGAGCCCACCCCGCAGGTCGACTGGTCGGCAGGCTCCGTCGAACTCCTCACGGAGGCCCGGGAGTGGCCCGACAGCGGCCGTCCGCGCCGAGTCGGCGTCTCCTCCTTCGGCCTGAGCGGCACCAACGCCCACCTCATCTTCGAGCAGGCACCGGAGGAGCCGGTCGCCGCACCTGAGGCCTACGACGGTGTGGTCCCGCTGGTGGTGTCGGCGGCGTCACCGGGCTCGCTGTCCGCGCAGGCGGAGCGACTGGCGGCCTTCACCGGGGACACGGACGCGTCGCCGGCCGAGATCGCGGGGGCGCTGGCGGCCCGGCGGGCGGTGCTGTCGGAGCGGGCGGTGGTCGTCGCCGGGTCCCGGGAGGAGGCGGTGGCCGGGCTGAGTGCGCTGGCCAAGGGCGAGAGCAGTCCCGCCGTGGTGGTCGGGTCCGCGGGGGCGCCTGGGCGGACGGTGTTGGTGTTCCCGGGGCAGGGGTCGCAGTGGCTGGGGATGGGCCGGGAGTTGCTGGAGTCCTCGCCGGTGTTCGCGGAGCGGATCGAGGAGTGTGCCCGGGCTCTGGAGCCGTGGGTGGACTGGGACTTGACGGCTGTCCTGCGCGGTGAGGTTGATCTGCTGGCGCGGGTCGATGTGGTGCAGCCGGCGAGTTTCGCCGTGATGGTCGCCTTGGCCGCCGTGTGGGCGTCCGTGGGTGTCGTGCCGGATGCGGTGGTCGGGCACTCGCAGGGCGAGATCGCCGCCGCGTGCGTGGCCGGTGCGCTGTCGCTGGAGGACGCGGCGCGGATCGTGGCCGTGCGCAGTCAGGTGATCGCGGGTGGGCTGGCGGGTCGGGGCGGTATGGCCTCGGTGGCGCTGCCCGAGACGGACGCGGCCTCCCGCATCGCCGCCTGGGACGGACGAGTCGAGGTCGCCGCGGTCAACAGCCCTTCCTCGGTGGTGATCGCGGGTGATGCCGAGGCGTTGGACGAGGCGCTGGCCGCGCTGGAGGCCGACGGCGTGCGCGTGCGCCGGGTCGCGGTGGACTACGCCTCCCACACCCGTCACGTCGAGGCCATCGAAGGGGCGTTGGCGGAGGCCTTCGCGGACATCCGCAGCCAGGCGCCCATGGTGCCGTTCTTCTCCACGGTCACCGGGGAGTGGGTGCGCGAGGCGGGTGTCCTGGACGGTGGCTACTGGTACCGCAACCTCCGCAGCCAGGTCCGCTTCGGACCGGCCATCGAGGCCCTGCTCACCGAGGGCCACTCGGTGTTCGTCGAGTCCAGCGCCCATCCGGTCCTCGTCCAGCCGGTCAACGAGATCGTGGACGAGGCGGGGTCCGAGGCCGTCGTCACCGGTTCGCTGCGCCGCGAAGAGGGCGGGCTGCACAGGCTGTTGACGTCGATGGCCGAGGTCTTCGTCAGGGGCGTGGAGCTGGACTGGACGGGCGTCCTGCCCGCCGGCGCCGATGCCGTACAGGTGGACCTGCCGACGTACGCCTTCGACCACCGTCACTACTGGCTGAAGCCGGCCCCCGCGGCGGACGCGGCCGCCCTGGGGCAGGCCGGCGCCGATCATCCCCTGCTCGGCGCCGTGGTCGAAGTGCCCGAGACCGGCGGGGTGTTGTGCACCTCCCGGCTGTCCTTGCGCACGTACCCCTGGCTGGCGGACCACGCGGTCGGCGGGGCGGTGCTCGTCCCCGGTACCGGGCTGGTGGAGCTGGCCGTGCGGGCCGGTGACGAAGTGGGCTGCGGGGTCCTCGACGAACTGGTCATCGAGGCGCCGCTGGTGCTGCCCGAGCAGGGCGGGGTGCGGCTCCAGGTCGCCGTCGGCGGCCCGGCGGAGACGGGCTCCCGGACGGTCGCCGTGTACTCGGCGCCCGAGGACGCCCGCGGAGACGTCGGTGCCGAGGCCTGGACCCGGCACGCCACCGGCACCCTGACCGCGCCGGCGCCGGCCGACCAGGCCCCGCCGGTCGCCGACCTCGCCGTGTGGCCGCCCACCGGCGCCCGGCAGGTCGACGTGTCCGGCGGCTACGAGCTGCTCGCCGCGGCCGGTTACGGCTACGGGCCGGTCTTCCAGGGCGTACGAGCCCTGTGGCGGCGCGGTGACGATCTCTTCGCCGAGGTCGCACTGCCGGAGGACCAGCGGGCCGGCGCCGCACGGTTCGGCATCCACCCGGCCCTCCTCGACGCCGCGCTGCACCCCGCGATGCTGGACGTGGCGCTCGCCGACCCCGAGGGCGAGAACCGCACCGACGACGGCACCGGCGTCCACCTCCCGTTCGGCTGGAACGGGCTGCACCTGCACGCGTCCGGCGCCTCCGCGCTGCGCGTGCGTTTGACCCGCTCCGCGCCCGACGCGCTGTCCCTGGAGGCGGCGGACGAGACCGGCGCGCCGGTGCTCACGCTCCGGTCGCTGGTCTCCCGGGCCGTCTCCGCCGACCAGCTCGGCGCGGCGGCCGACGACAGCCGGGACTCCCTGTTCCGCATCGAGTGGACGGAGCTGCCCGGGACCACGGAGCCGGGCACGGACCTGCCGCCCGCCTGGGTGCCGATCACCGAGCCCGCGCACGTGGCAGCGCTGACCGACGGCTCGGGCGTGCCCCCGGTGGTCGTGCTGGAAGCCGGTCGCACCGAGACGCCGGACGACGCCGCGGCACTGGCCCTGACGGGTCGCGTGCTGAAGATCGTCCAGGCGTGGCTGGCCAGCCCGAGCCTGGAGGCGGCCCAGCTCGTCGTCGTCACCCGGGGTGCCGTGCCCGCCGCCGGCGAGCAGACGGTGACCGACCCGGCCGCGGCGGCCGTCTGGGGCCTGATCCGTGTGGCCCAGGCGGAGAACCCCGACCGGATCGTCCTGCTCGACACGGACACGCCCGCCGGTACCGACGTCGAGCCGCTGCTCGCCGCCGTACTGGCCGCCGGCGAACCCCAGATCGCCGTCCGCGGTACCCGCCTGTTCGCGCCGAGGCTCGCCCGCCCCGAGCCGGGCGACGCGCCGGTCGCCTTCGACCCGGCCGGGTCGGTCCTGGTCACGGGCGGTACCGGCGTGCTGGGCGCTCTGGTGGCCCGGCACCTGGTGGAGCGCCATGGCGTACGGCATCTGGTGCTGGCCAGCCGGCGGGGTTCGGCGGTCGAGGGTGCCGAGGAGTTGGTGGCCGAGTTGTCGGGGCTGGGTGCCGAGTCGGTGTCGGTGGTGGCGTGCGACGTGTCGGATCGGGAGGCCGTGGCCGAGTTGCTGGCCGCTGCGTCGGCGGAGCGTCCGCTGTCGGGTGTGGTGCACACGGCGGGTGTCCTGGACGACGGTGTGATCGGGGCGTTGACTCCGGAGCGGCTGGCCGGGGTGTTCGCGCCGAAGGTCAGCGCGGTGACGCATCTGGACGAGCTGACGCGAGAACTGGTCCCGGATCTGGGTGCGTTCGTGGTGTTCTCGTCGGCTGCGGGGGTGTTCGGTTCGGCGGGGCAGGGCAACTACGCGGCGGCGAACGCCTATCTGGACGCGGTGGTGCAGCGTCGGCGGGCCGCCGGGCTGTCGGGTGTGTCGCTGGCGTGGGGTCTGTGGGAGCAGGCCACCGGCATGACCGCCCACCTCGACACCGCCGACCAGGCCCGGGTGAGCCGGAGCCGCAGCCAGACCATCGCCGCCGACGAGGGCCTGGAGCTGTTCGACGCGGCGCTGCGCACGGGCGAGCCGCTGCTCGTCCCGATCAAGCTGGACCTGCGGTCCATGCGCGCCGATGCCGCGGCCGGGCGTGGCGTACAGCCCCTGCTGCGCGGCATGGTCAAGGTGCCCCGGCAGGTCGCACGGGCAGCCGCCGCCACCGACGGAACCGGTGAACTGGCCCGCCGCCTGGCCGGGTTGGACCCGGCCGAGCAGGAGGCGCTGCTGCTGGACCTGGTGCGGAAGTACGCGGCGACCGTGCTCGGCCATGCAGGACCCGAGGGCATCAAGCACGACACGGCGTTCCGCGACTCCGGGTTCGACTCGCTGACCTCGGTCGAGCTGCGCAACCGGCTGCGCGAGGCCACCGGCCTGAAGCTGCCCGCCACCGTCGTCTTCGACCACCCGACCCCGTTCGCCCTGGCCCGCCACCTGCACGGCGAACTGGGGGAGACGACGGCCGCGATCGCCTCCGCCCCGGCCCCGGCGGTCACCCTCGCCGACCCGGACGAGCCGATCGCGATCGTCGGCATGGCCTGCCGACTGCCCGGTGGCGTCAACAGCCCCGAGCAGCTGTGGCAGTTGGTGTTCGAGGGCCGGGACGCGATGTCCGGCTTCCCCGACGACCGCGGCTGGGACCTGGAGGGCCTGTTCGACTCCGACCCCGACAAGGCCGGCACCTCCTACGTCGACCAGGGTGGCTTCCTGCACGAGGCGGCGCTGTTCGACGCGGGCTTCTGGGGGATCTCGCCGCGTGAGGCGCTGGCGATGGACCCGCAGCAGCGGCTGCTGCTGGAGACGTCCTGGGAGGCGCTGGAGCGGGCCGGCATCGACCCGCTGTCGCTGAAGGGCACCGACGTCGGCGTGTTCTCCGGCCTCATGGGCCAGGGTTACGGCTCCGGCGGCGACATCCCCGCCGAACTGGAGGGGTTCGTCACGACCGGCGCCGGCAGCAGTGTGGCCTCCGGCCGGGTGTCGTACGTCTTCGGCTTCGAGGGCCCGGCCGTGACCGTGGACACCGCCTGCTCCTCCTCCCTGGTCGCCATGCATCTCGCCGCCCAGGCCCTGCGCAGCGGCGAGTGCTCCCTCGCCCTGGCCAGCGGCGCGGCCGTCATGTCCAGCCCCGGTGCCTTCGTCCAGTTCTCGCGGCAGCGGGGTCTGGCGTCGGACGGCCGCTGCAAGTCGTACGCGGACGCGGCCGACGGCACGGGCTGGGCCGAGGGCGCGGGTGTGGTCGTACTGGAACGGCTGTCGGAGGCGCGGCGCAAGGGGCACCGGGTGCTGGCGGTGGTCCGGGGCAGCGCGGTGAACCAGGACGGCGCGTCCAACGGCCTGACCGCTCCGAACGGTCCCTCGCAGCAGCGCGTGATCCGCAAGGCGCTCGCGAACGCCGGGCTGACCCCGGCCGACGTGGACGCGGTGGAGGGTCACGGCACCGGTACGGTCCTGGGCGACCCGATCGAGGCGCAGGCCCTGCTGGCGACCTACGGCCAGGACCGCGAACAGCCGTTGTGGCTGGGTTCGTTGAAGTCCAACATCGGGCACACCCAGGCCGCCTCCGGCGTGGCCGGCGTGATCAAGATGGTGGAAGCCATGCAGCGCGGCGTCCTGCCGCCCACCCTGCACGTGGACGCGCCGTCGTCCCAGGTCGACTGGACGTCCGGAGCGGTCGAACTGCTCACCGAAGCACGCGACTGGCCCGAGACCGGACGTCCCCGACGGGTCGGTGTCTCCTCCTTCGGGCTGAGCGGTACCAACGCCCACCTGATCCTGGAGCAGGCACCGGAAGCGTCCGCTCCCGAGCCTGCGGTTCAGGCGGGTGGTGTGGTGCCGGTGGTCGTGTCGGCGCGGAGTGCGGGTGCGCTGGCGGGGCAGGCGGGTCGGCTGGCCGCGTTCGTGGGCGAGTCCGATGCTCCGGTGGCTGCTGTGGCGGGGGCGCTGGTGTCCCGTCGGGCGGTGCTGTCGGAGCGGGCCGTGGTCGTCGCCGGGTCGCGTGACGAGGCGGTGGCCGGTCTGGAGGCGCTGGCCGCGGGTGCGGCGTCACCGGCCGTGGTGACGGGGTCGGATGTCGACGGGAAGACGGTGTTCGTGTTCCCGGGTCAGGGATCGCAACGCGTCGGTATGGGTCGTGAGCTGTATGAGCGGTATCCGGTGTTCGCGCGGGCGCTGGACGATGCCTGTGTCGCGCTGGACGGGCACCTCGGTGCGGAACTCCCCGTCAAGGATGTGATCTTCGGCAACGCGGAGTTGCTGGACCAGACGGTGTTCACGCAGGCCGGGTTGTTCGCGGTGGAGTCGGCGTTGTTCCGGCTGGTGGAGTCCTGGGGTGTACGGCCGGACGTGGTGGCCGGGCACTCCATCGGCGAGGTCGTGGCCGCGCATGTGGCGGGTGTGCTGTCGCTGGAGGACGCGGCGGCGCTGGTGGCGGCGCGGGGCCGGCTGATGCAGGCCCTGCCGACGGGCGGCGCGATGGTCGCCGTGGCCGCCAGTGAAGCCGAGATCTCTGAATATCTCGGCGATGGTGTGGACTTGGCGGCGGTGAACGCGCCCGGCTCGGTCGTCCTGTCCGGCGATGAGCCGGCCGTGCTGGCGGTGGCGGAGAAGCTGCGCGAGCAGGGCCGCCGGGTCAAGCGGCTCACCGTCTCCCACGCCTTCCACTCGGCGCTCATGGAGCCGATGCTCACGGACTTCGCGGAGGCCCTCGACGGACTGACCTGGAACGAACCGTCGATCCCGGTGGTGTCCAACGTGACGGGCCGCTTGGCGGAGCCGGGTCAGTTGACGGACCCGGCGTACTGGATGGACCACGTCCGCCGCCCGGTCCGCTTCGCCGACGGGATCGCCGCATCCGGCGGCTCGGTGTTCCTGGAACTCGGCCCGGGCGGTGCGTTGACAGGCGCGATCACGGAATCGGTGGACGCGGTCAGCGTCCCGGCCCTGCGTGACGAGCGAGGCGAGGCCCAGACCCTCCTCGCGGCCGTGGCCCACCTCTTCGTCCGCGGCTCGAAGGTGAACTGGGCGGCCGTGCTGCCCGAGGGCGCCACCGAAGCTCACGTGGACCTGCCCACGTACGCCTTCGACCACCGCCACTACTGGCTGCAGATGGCTCCCGCCACCGACGCCGTCGCCCTCGGGCAGACCACGGCGAACCACCCGCTGCTGGGTGCGGTGGTGCCGTTGCCGCAGTCGGACGGGCTGGTGTTCACCTCCCGGCTGTCCCTGCGCACGCACTCCTGGCTGGCCGATCACGTGGTCGGGGGAGTGGTCGTCGTACCCGGTGCCGGGCTGGTCGAGCTGGCCGTACGGGCCGGGGACGAGGTCGGCTGCGGGACCGTGGACGAACTCGTCATCGAGGCGCCGCTGGTGGTGCCCGAGCAGGGCGGTGTGCGGGTGCAGGTCACCGTCGAGGCTCCGGACGCGGAGGGCCGTCGTGCGGTGGCCGTCCACTCCGCGCGGGAGGACGCCGTCGGTGAGATCGGCGCCGACGCGTGGACCCGGCACGCCACCGGAAGCCTCACCGGTGCGGTCCCGGCGGCCGGCGCCTTCGACTTCGCCGCCTGGCCCCCGCCCGGCGCGGAGGCGGAGGACCTGACCGGTGCCGAGGAGCGGCTGCTCCGGTACGGCTACGAGTACGGGCCGGTCTTCCAGGGCCTGCGGGCGGTGTGGCGGCGCGGCGACGAGCTGTTCGCCGAGGTCGTGCTGCCGGACGGGCAGCGGGACGCGGCGGGCCGGTTCGGTATCCACCCCGCCCTGCTGGAGGCCGCCCTGCACCCGGCGCTGCTCGATGCCTCGGCGGCCGATGACGCCCGGCTCTGGCAGCCGCTGGAGTGGAGCCGACTGGCGCTGCACGCGGAAGGTGCCACGGCGCTGCGCGTGCGCCTGGCGCGGTCCGCCGACGGCGCCCTGGCGGTCGAGGCCGCCGACGAGGCCGGTGGCACGGTCGTCACGGCGGAGGCCGTCACGCTACGGCCGCTCTCGGCCGAGCAGCTGTCGACGGCGGCCGGCACCGGCGCGGACGACGGGCTGTTCCGGGTGGAGTGGAGCGAGCTGCCGTCCGTGGCCGGCGCCGGTGAGGTGCCGGCGGCGACGGTGGTCGAGGCCCGGGCCCAAGCCGACGACACGCCCGTGGCGTTGGCGAGCCGGGTGCTGGCGGCCGTGCAGGCCTGGCTGGCCGACGAGGGCACCGAGGACGGCCGGCTGGTCGTGGTCACCAGGGGTGCCGTGCCCGCCGGCGGCGACGCGGCGGTCACCGACCCGGCCGGCGCGGCCGTCTGGGGCCTGGTGCGTGCCGCGCAGGCGGAGAACCCCGACCGGATCGTGCTCGTCGACACCGAGACGGGTGCGGCCGACCTCGATGCCGTCCTGGCGAGCGGCGAGCCGCAGGTCGCCGTCCGCGGTACGGCGCTGTACGTGCCGCGCCTGGCGCGGCTGGCCCCGGCCGGCGACTCCGGCGCGACGGCGCTGGACCCGGAGGGCACGGTCCTGATCACCGGCGGTACCGGGACGCTCGGCGCCGAGGTCGCCCGGCACCTGGTCGAGCGGCACGGCGTACGCCACCTCGTGCTGGCCGGCCGTCGCGGGAAGGCCGCCGACGGCGCGGACCGGCTCGTCGCCGAACTCGGCGAACGAGGAGCCGACGTGTCGGTGGTCGCATGCGACGTCACCGACCGCGCCGCGCTCGCCGCGCTGCTCGCCGCCGTACCGCAGGCGCACCCGCTGACCGCTGTCGTGCACGCGGCACGCGTCTTCGACGCCGGGGTCATCGGCGAGATGGACCGGGACCGGCTGGCCCGGGTCTTCGCCCCGAAGGTGACGGCCGTCCGGCACCTGGACGAGCTGACCCGCGAACTCGCCCCCGATCTGGCCGCGTTCGTCCTGCTGTCCTCCGCCTCCTCCGTCTTCCTCGGCGCGGGTACCGGCGGCTACGCGGCGGCCAACGCCTACCTCGACGCGGTGGCCCACCGCCGCCGGGCCGACGGCCTGCCCGCCGTCTCGCTGGCCTGGGGCCCGTGGGAGCCGACGGGCGGACAGGACACGGCCACCGGTGAGGCCGTACGCAACCGGACCGGCCGGCGCGGTGGTGTCGTACCGCTCACGCCGGCCGAGGGGATGGAGCTGCTCGACGCGGCGCTGCCCACCGGCGAGGCACTGGTGCTGCCCGTCAAACTGGACCTGCGGGCGCTGCGCGCCGACGCCGCGCTGGGCGGCGGTGTCGCGCCGCTGCTCCGCGGCCTGGTGCGGACCGGCCGGAAGGCCGCCCGGGCCGGCGCCGGGGACTCCGGCGGACTCGCCCGCAAGCTGGCCACGCTGTCCCCGGCCGAGCAGGAGATGCTGCTGCTGGAGCTGGTGCAGGGCCAGGTGGCGACCGTCCTCGGCCACACCGGGGCCGACCAGGTCAGGGCCGAGACGGCGTTCAAGGACGCCGGGTTCGACTCCCTCACCTCCGTCGAACTGCGCAACCGGCTGCGCGAGGCCACCGGCCTCAACCTGCCCGCCACCGCCGTCTTCGACTACCCGACCCCCCTCGCCCTCGCCGGCTACCTGCACGACCGGCTGGCCCCGGGCGACCAGGCCGCGCCGGGCACGCACCCCCTGCTCGCCGAACTCAGCAAGCTCGAGGCGCTGTTGGCCGACACCGCGGCCGACGACACCACCCGCGCCCAGGTCGCCACCCGGCTCCAGGGCCTGCTGACCACCTGGTCCACCGCGAGCGTCACCGAGCCGGACGCCGAGGAGGACCTGGACTTCGAGTCGGCTTCCGACGACGAACTGTTCGAACTCATCGACACCGAGTTCGGCCACTAGCCGACAGACACCGGGTACCGGCCCCCGGCCGGGCGGCCCGGCGCCCACCCGCACGCCATGTCCACGCCCGCCCCCGCAGTCCACCTGACGCCCTTAGCCCCACTAGGAGCTGACCCGCAATGGCGGATGAAAGCAAGCTTCGCGACTACCTCAAGCGCGTTCTCGCCGACGCGCGCCGCTCCCAGCAACGCGTCCGTGAACTTGAGGCCGAGAAGGCGGAGCCGATCGCGATCGTGGGCATGGCGTGCCGGCTGCCCGGCGGGGTGACCGGCCCCGACGACCTGTGGCGGCTCGTCCGCGAACGCGGCGACGGCGTCTCGCAGTTCCCGGCCGACCGCGGCTGGGACCTGGAGGCACTGTTCGACGCCGACCCCGACAAGACGGGCAAGTCCTACGTCGACCAGGGCGGCTTCCTGCACGAGGCGGCCCTGTTCGACGCGGGTCTGTTCGGGATCTCCCCGCGTGAGGCGGTGGCGATGGACCCGCAGCAGCGGCTCCTCCTGGAGATGTCCTGGGAGGCGCTGGAGCGGGCCGGCATCGACGCGGTGACGCTCAAGGGCTCGGACACCGGTGTCTTCGTGGGCGTCATCAACGAGGGCTACGCGACCGGCGGCCCGGTCCCGCCGGAGCTGGAGGGCTTCACCGGCACCGGGACCACCGGAAGCGTCGCCTCGGGCCGCATCTCCTACGTCTTCGGACTCGAAGGCCCCGCGGTGACCGTGGACACCGCCTGCTCCTCCTCCCTGGTCGCCATGCACCTGGCCGCCCAGGCCCTGCGCCGCGGCGAGTGCTCGATGGCGCTGGCCGGCGGCGCCACCGTCATGGCCGGGCCCGGTATGTTCATGCAGTTCTCGCGGCAGCGGGCGCTGGCCGCCGACGGCCGCTGCAAGTCGTACGCCGACGCCGCCGACGGCACCGGCTGGGCCGAGGGCGCAGGTGTCGTCGTCCTGGAACGCCTGTCCGACGCCCGCCGCAACGGCCACCGGGTGCTGGCCGTCGTCCGCGCCTCCGCCGTCAACCAGGACGGCGCCTCCAACGGCCTCACCGCCCCGAACGGCCCCTCCCAACAGCGGGTCATCCGCAAGGCCCTGGCCGAGGCGGGCCTGACGCCGGCGGACGTGGACGTGGTCGAGGGTCACGGCACGGGCACGGTCCTCGGCGACCCGATCGAGGCCCAGGCCCTGCTGGCGACCTACGGCCAGGACCGCGAACGACCGCTGTGGCTGGGCTCGTTGAAGTCCAACATCGGGCACACCCAGGCCGCCGCGGGCGTCGCCGGCGTGATCAAGATGGTCCAGGCGATGCGGCACGGCGTCCTGCCCCCCACCCTGCACGTCGACACCCCGTCCTCCCAGGTCGACTGGACGGCCGGGTCGATCGAACTGCTCACCGAGGAACAGGAGTGGCCCCGCACCGGCCGCCCCCGCCGGGCCGGCGTCTCCTCCTTCGGCGTCAGCGGCACCAACGCCCACCTGATCCTGGAAGAACCCTCGGAGGAACCGGCCGCGGAGCCGGTGACCCCCGGCGCCGGTGTGGTCCCGCTGGTGGTGTCGACAGCCTCCGAAGCAGCGCTGGCCGGCCAGGCCGGCCGCCTGGCCGCCTTCACCGGCGACACCGACACACCCCTAGCCCACCTCGCGAGCGCCCTCGTCACCCAGCGGGCCTTCCTGGACGAACGGGCCGTGATCGTCGCCGGGTCCCGGGAGGAGGCGGTGGCCGCGCTGAGCGCGCTGGCCAACGGCGAGAGCAGCCCCGCCGTGGTGGTCGGGTCCGCGGGGGCGCCTGGGCGGACGGTGCTGGTGTTCCCGGGACAGGGTTCGCAGTGGCTGGGGATGGGCCGTGAGCTGCTGGAGTCCTCGCCGGCGTTCGCGGAGCGGATCGAGGAGTGTGCCCGGGCTCTGGAGCCGTGGGTGGACTGGGACTTGACGGCTGTCCTGCGCGGTGAGGTCGATCTGCTGGCGCGGGTCGATGTGGTGCAGCCGGCGAGTTTCGCCGTGATGGTCGCCTTGGCCGCCGTGTGGGCGTCCGTGGGGGTCCTACCGGACGCGGTGGTCGGGCACTCGCAGGGCGAGATCGCCGCCGCGTGTGTGGCCGGTGCGCTGTCGCTGGAGGACGCGGCGCGGATCGTGGCCGTGCGCAGTCAGGTGATCGCGGGTGGACTGGCAGGCCGGGGCGGCATGGCCTCGGTAGCGCTGCCCGAAGCGGAGGCTGCTGAGCGGATCACCGTGTGGGACGACCGAGTTGAGGTCGCCGCCGTCAACAGCCCCTCCTCCGTGGTGATCGCCGGTGACGCCGAGGCGTTGGACGAGGCGCTGGCCGCGCTGGAGGCCGACGGTGTGCGTGTGCGCCGGGTGGCGGTGGACTACGCCTCCCACACCCGCCATGTCGAGGCGATCGAAGGGGCGTTGGCGCAAGCCTTCGCCGACATCCGCAGCCAGGCACCGCTGGTGCCGTTCTTCTCCACGGTCACCGGCGAGTGGGTGCGCGAGGCGGGCGTCCTCGACGGCGACTACTGGTACCGCAACCTCCGCAGCCAGGTCCGC
Source organism: Streptomyces sp. NPDC046881 (assembly GCF_040645015.1). Taxonomy (NCBI): domain Bacteria; kingdom Bacillati; phylum Actinomycetota; class Actinomycetes; order Kitasatosporales; family Streptomycetaceae; genus Streptomyces; species Streptomyces sp. NPDC046881. The sequence goes on from NZ_JBEYXJ010000137.1 coordinate 13,776, forward strand.
TTCGGACCGGCCATCGCCGCTCTCCTCGCCGAGGGCCACTCGGTGTTCATCGAGTCCAGCGCCCACCCGGTCCTCGTCCAGCCGGTCAACGAGATCGTGGACGAGGCGGGGTCCGAGGCCGTCGTCACCGGTTCCCTGCGCCGCGAAGGCGGCGGGCTGCACAGGCTGTTGACGTCCATGGCGGAAGTCTTCGTCAAGGGCGTCCCCGTCGACTGGACCGGCGTCCTGCCCACCGGCGCCGATGCCGTACAGGTGGACCTGCCGACGTACGCCTTCGACCACCGGCACTACTGGCTCCGGCTGAACGGAGCGAGTGACGCCACCGCGCTCGGGCAGGCGCCCACGGACCACCCGTTGATCGGTGCCGTCGTGGAAGTACCTCAGACGGGTGGGGTGTTGTGCACCTCCCGGCTGTCCTTGCGCACGCACCCCTGGCTGGCGGACCACACGGTCGGCGGGGTGGTGCTCGTCCCCGCCGCGGCCCTGGTCGAGCTGGCGGTGCGGGCCGGTGACGAGGTCGGGTGCGGAACCGTGGACGAACTCACGGTCGGCGTACCGCTGGTGCTGCCGGAGCAGGGCGGGGTCCGCGTCCAGGTCGCGGTCGGCGGCGCCGACGAGAGCGGCTGCCGTACGGTCACCGTCTACTCGACGCGTGAGGACGCCGGCGAGGTGAGCGGGGCGGAGGCCTGGGTGCGGCACGCCACCGGTGTGCTGACGACGACGCCCAAGCCGGGGGAGAGCCCGCTGGCCGACTTCGGCACCTGGCCGCCGGCCGGCGCCCAGCGGGTCGACGTGGAGGCGCTGTACGGCGGCCTGGCCCGGCGCGGTTACGAGCACGGGCCGCTCTTCCGGGCCGTGCGCGGACTGTGGCGGCTCGGTGAGGAGATCCTCGCCGAGGTCGCCGTACCGGAGGACGACCGTGAGGAGGCCGGGCGGTTCGGGTTGCATCCGGCGCTGCTGGACGCGGCCCTGCACCCGTCGCTGCTGGACGCTGCCACGGCCGACGGCGGCTCCCGGGTGTGGCAGTACCTGACCTGGCACGGACTCGCGCTGCACGCCGTCGGCGCCACGGCGCTGCGGGTCCGGATCACGCCGCAGGGCCGGGACGCGCTGGCGCTGGAGGCGGTCGACCCGGCCGGCGGGCTGGTGCTGCGGGCGGAGTCGGCGGAGCCGCGGCCGTTGTCCGCCGAGCAGTTGGAGAGCGCAGCGGGTACGGCGAGCGACGACTCGCTGTTCCGTGTCGAGTGGACGGCCCTCCCCGGAGCCGACGCGCCGGCGGGCGAGCCGCCGGTCTGGGCCGGGGTGCGCTCCGCCGCCGACGTCACCGCCCTGGCGGAGGGCTCGGCCACGGCCGCGGAACCGCCCGCGCTGGTCGTGCTGGAGGCCGTCGCGGCCCACGACCAGGACGCGGACGACCCGGCGCCGGCCTTGACGAACCGGGTGCTGGCGGCCGTGCAGGCCTGGCTGGCCGCCCCCGCCCTGGAGCCGACCCGGCTGGTCGTGGCCACCCGGGGCGCGGTACCGGCCGGCGCCGACGGCGCGGTGACCGACACGGCGGGCGGCGCGGTGTGGGGCCTGATCCGGGCCGCGCAGTCCGAGAACCCGGACCGGATCGTGCTCCTCGACCTCGACCCCGCGCTCGACCCGGACCTCCTGGTCGAGAGCACCGCCGACGTCCTGGCGCGCGTGGCCGCCGACACGGAGCCCGAACTGGCGCTGCGCGGCGGGGCACTGCTCATCCCCCGGCTGGCCCGCGCCACCGCGGCGGGCCTCGACCCGGCGGCGACGGAACCCAAGGCACCCGCGGCGCTGGACCCGGAGGGCACGGTCCTCATCACCGGCGGTACCGGTTCGCTCGGCGGTCTGCTGGCCCGGCACCTGGTCACCCGGCACGGCATCCGCCACCTCGTGCTGGCCAGCCGCCGCGGCCGAGCCGCCGAGGGTGCAGCCGAGCTGGTCGCCGAGCTCACCGAGCTCGGCGCCACCGAGGTAACGGTGGCGTCCTGCGATGTCACGGACCGCGACGCGGTCGCCGCCCTGCTGACCGAGGCCCGCCGGGGCGGCCGTCCGCTGACCGGGGTCGTGCACACGGCGGGCATCGCCGACGCCGGAGTGATCGGGACCATCCAGCCCGAGCAGGTGGCCCGGGTGTTCGCACCGAAGGTGACCGCCGTACAGCACCTGGACGAACTGACCCGCGAACTCGTCCCCGAACTGGCCGTGTTCGTCGTCTTCTCGTCCGTCTCGTCCGTCTTCCTCGGCGCGGGCACCGGCAGTTACGCGGCGGCCAACGCCTTCCTGGACGCGGTGGCCCAGCAGCGCCGGGCCGCGGGCCTGCCCGCCACCTCGCTCGCCTGGGGCCTGTGGGACCAGGCCACCGGCGGTATGGCGGCCGGCATGGACGACCTCACCCGCAGCCGGATGAACCGGCGCGGTGGTGTCCTGCCCATGTCCCCCGACGAGGGCATGGATCTCTTCGACGCGGCCCTGCGCACCAGTGAGGCCCTGCTCGTCCCGGCCAAGCTGGACCTGCGGCAGCTGCGCACCGACGCGGGCGCCGGCCGGGCCGTCCCCACGCTGCTGCGCGGCCTGGTGCGCACCGGCCGGCAGACCGTACGGGCCGCGGCCGGCGACAGCGGCGGCGGCCTGGCGGACCGGCTGGCCGGGCTGGGCGCGGCCGAACAGGAGGAACTGCTGCTGGACCTGGTGCGGACGCACGCGGCGACCGTCCTCGGCCACGCGGGACCCGAGGGCATCAAGCCGGAGACCGCCTTCCGCGACTCCGGGTTCGACTCGCTGACCTCGGTCGAGCTGCGCAACCGGCTGCGCGAGGCCACCGGCCTCAAACTGGCCGCCACTGTCGTCTTCGACCACCCGAACCCCCTGTCCCTCGCCCGCCACCTGCACGGCGAGCTGGGCGAGACCACGGCGACCGCCCCGGCACCGGCCCCGGCGGTCACCCTCGCCGACCCGGACGAGCCGATCGCGATCGTCGGCATGGCCTGCCGGCTGCCCGGTGGCGTCGACAGCCCGGACGACCTGTGGCGATTGGTCTTCGAGGGCCGGGACGCGATGTCCGGCTTCCCCGACGACCGCGGCTGGGACCTGAGCGGCTTCTTCAGCGACGACCCGGGCCAGGCCGGCACCTCGTACGTGAGCCAGGGCGGCTTCCTCTACGACGCCGCACTGTTCGACGCCGGCTTCTTCGGCATCTCGCCGCGCGAGGCGCTGGCGATGGACCCGCAGCAGCGGCTGCTCCTGGAAACCTCCTGGGAGGCGCTGGAGCGGGCGGGCATCGACCCGCTGTCGCTGAAGGGCGCGGACATCGGCGTCTTCTCCGGCCTGATGGGCCAGGGCTACGGCACCTCGGGCCCGGTACCGCCCGAGCTGGAGGGCTTCACCGGCACCGGAGGCATGGGCAGCGTCGCCTCCGGGCGCGTCGCCTACGTCTTCGGCTTCGAGGGCCCCGCGGTGACCGTCGACACCGCCTGCTCCTCCTCCCTGGTCGCCATCCACCTCGCCGCCCAGGCCCTGCGCAACGGCGAGTGCTCGATGGCCCTCGCCGGTGGCGCCACCGTCATGGCGACCCCGGGCACCTTCGTCGAGTTCTCGCGGCAGCGGGGTCTGGCGTCGGACGGCCGCTGCAAGTCGTACGCGGACGCGGCCGACGGCACGGGCTGGGCCGAGGGCGCGGGTGTGGTCGTCCTGGAACGGCTGTCGGAGGCGCGGCGCAAGGGGCACCGGGTGCTGGCGGTGGTCCGGGGCAGCGCGGTGAACCAGGACGGCGCGTCCAACGGCCTGACGGCTCCGAACGGTCCCTCGCAGCAGCGGGTGATCCGCAAGGCGCTCGCGAATGCCGGGCTGACCCCGGCGGACGTGGACGCGGTGGAGGGTCACGGCACCGGTACGGTCCTCGGCGACCCGATCGAGGCGCAGGCCCTGCTGGCGACCTACGGCCAGGACCGCGAACAGCCGTTGTGGCTGGGCTCGTTGAAGTCCAACATCGGGCACACCCAGATGGCCGCGGGCGTCGCCGGTGTCATCAAGATGGTGCAGGCCATGCGGCACGGCGTCCTCCCGGCCACCCTGCACGTCGACTCGCCGACGTCCCAGGTCGACTGGTCGGACGGCGCGGTCGAACTGCTGACGGAGGCCCGCGAGTGGCCGGATGTGAACCGGCCGCGCCGGGTGGGCGTCTCCGGGTTCGGCGTCAGCGGCACCAACGCCCACCTGATCCTGGAGCAGGCCCCGGAGGAGCCCGCTGCCGAGCCGGTGGCTCCGGCGGACGGTGTGGTGCCGGTGGTCGTGTCGGCGCGGAGCGCGGGTGCGCTGGCGGGGCAGGCGGGTCGGCTGGCCGCGTTCGTGGGCGAGTCCGATGCTCCGGTGGCTGCTGTGGCGGGGGCGCTGGTGTCCCGGCGGGCGGTGCTGTCCGAACGGGCCGTGATCGTCGCCGAGAGCCGCGAGGACGTGGTCTCCGGGCTGCGGGCACTGGCCGCCGGGGAGACGGCTCCGTTCGTGGTCACGGGCTCGGGTGCCGACGGGAAGACGGTCGTCGTGTTCCCGGGGCAGGGGTCCCAGCGGGTC
>NZ_JBEYXJ010000138.1:0-18305 GCF_040645015.1 Streptomyces sp. NPDC046881
CGGAGGCGCAGACCGCCGCCGGGCGGCTGCCCGAGCGCCCGTTCGTCCTGGTCGGCCAGCAGTACCTCGCCGACCCCGGCCGCTCCCGCGGCGACGTCCACCCGGTCTGGGCGTACGCGCACGTCCCGCACGGCCACCCCGGTGACGCAACCGAGGCGGTACTGCGCCAGATCGAGCGGTTCGCGCCCGGTACCAGGGAGCGGATCGTGGGGCTTTCGGCGCGCTCGGCCACCGAACTGGCCCGGTACAACGCGAACTTCGTCGGTGGCGACATCGTCGGCGGTGCCAACACCGCCCGGCAGGTCGCGCTGCGCCCCCGGATGTCCCTCGACCCCTACAGCACCGGCATCCCCGGCGTGTACCTGTGCTCGGCGGCCACCCCACCCGGTGCGGGGGTGCACGGCATGTGCGGGGCGAACGCCGCCCGCTCCGCGCTGCGGTACCTCGACCGGTGAACGGCCCCGTGGAACGGCCGGCGGCACCCGACCCGGTCGTCCTCGTGGCTCAGGCGATGCAGGAGCGCCGGGACGAGGTCATCGCCAAGCTGGTCGCCACCACCGAGGCGGAGATCGCCCAACTGGAACACGATGAACCGCTGCACGGGCTCCTGCGAGCCAGCATCACCGAGAACATCGTCACCGCCCTGCACGTCATCATCAACCGCATCGACCCGGAAACCGTGGACGCGCCGGCCTCGGCGGTCTCCTACGCCCGCAGGCTCGCCCAGCGCGACGTGCCGCTCTCCGCCTTGCTGCGCGCCTACCGGATCGGCCATGCGCAGAGCCTGGACCTTGTCCTCGGCGAGGCGGTCCGGCTCGGGCTGCCGGATCCGACGGGCACCGTCATCACCCTGGTCACCCTCAGTTCCGCCTATGTGGACCGGGTCAGCGACCAGATCGGCCGTGTCTACGAGGAGGAGCGTGAACGCTGGGTGGGCACCCGCGGCATGCTGCGCCAGTACTGGATCAACCAGCTCCTCGACAACCCCCATGTCGATCCGCGACAGGCCGAGGCGGCCCTCGACCACCGGTTGTCCGGCAACCACCTGGCCGTCGAGGGCTGGCTCCACGGCACCACTGCGACCACCGATCCCACCGCTGTCTTCAACCGGCTGGCTTCGCTGCTGTCAACCGTCCTGCGTGCCCATGGCCGCCCCCTGCTGGTCCACACCGACGAGGCCGGCGTCCGGATCTGGCTGGCCGTCAGGCCCGACCGCCCGGTGGACCCCGACACCGTCGCCGCCGAGCTGGCCGCCGCCGAGCTGCCGGTGCGCGTCGCCCTCGGCATCGTCCGCCCGGGCCTCGACGGTTTCCGCCGCAGCACCCGCGCCGCTGCCCGCGCCAAGGCCCTCGCCCTCTCGGCGGGGGCCGGCACCCCCGCAGTGGTGGCCTTCACCCGTGTCGCCCCCGTCGCTCTCCTGGTCGAGGAGCCCCGCGAACTGGCCGACTTCGTCTTCGACACCCTCGGCGAGCTCGCCGTGGACGACCGCCGCCGCGAACTCCTCCGCGAGACGCTCCGCGTCTTCCTCGCCACCAATCGCAGCTATGCCGCCACCGCGGAGCAGCTGATGGTGCACCGCAACACGGTCCACTACCGCGTCCAGCGCGCCGTCGACCACTACCACCTCGACCTCGACGCCGACGCCTTCGACCTCCACTTCGCCCTCAACGTCTGCCGCTGGCACGGGGCGAAGGTTTTGCGCGCCAAGCACAGCTGACAGAGCCAACGTCTCCTGATGCACGGACGCACGCCCGATCCCGGCCGGCCGGCCCGGACGACAACGAGGCCTCCCACAGCCGTCGTCCGGGCCCCGGCCTCGCAGCTCCTTCGAGGGTGAAGTCGTCACAGGCATGTGATGGCCGCTGTAGGGCACCGCGCGGCGGCCTCTTCCACCGCCGCCCGGTGCTCGGCGCCGGGGGCGGACTGGAGCAGGATCACGGTGCCGTCGCCGTCGTCCTGGTCGAAGACGGCGGGGGCGGCGAGCACACAGGTGCCTGCGCCGCAGCAGAGGCGCTTGTCGATCTCGACCTTCATCACTGTCACCGGCACCCGCTCACCAGCGCACCGGCAGTTCCAGGACGCCGTACGTCACCATCATCTCCCGCATGCCGATCTCCTGGGCCGGCACGGCGAGCTCCAGCCGGGGGAAGCGGCGCAGCAACGACTCGTAGCCGATGGCGAGTTCCAGGCGCGCCAAGTGGTGACCCATGCACTGGTGCGGACCGCTGCCGAAGGCCAGGTGCCGGGTCGTGCCGCGCCGGATGTCCAAGGTGTCGGGGTCCTCGAAGCCCAGCGGGTCACGGTTGGCCGCGGGCAGCGACACCGTGACGACCTGGCCCTTGCGGACGGAGCGCCCTTCGAACACGAAGTCGTCGGCGGCGACCCGGATCGGTCCGATCTGCACCACACTGAGGTAGCGCAGCAGCTCTTCGACGGCGTCGTCCACGAGCGACCAGTCGGCGCGCAGAGCGGCCAGCTGCTCGGGGTGGCGGAGCAGGGCGTAGGTGCCCAGCGCCAGCATGTTGGTGGTGGTCTCCAGCCCGGCGATGAGAAGAACGATCGTGATGCCGAGCAGCTCCTCGTCGGTCAGGTCGGTCTCGACGGTGAGCCTGCCGAGGATGTCCGGGCCCGGGTCCTTGCGGGCGGCCGCGATCAGGGCGTGGAGCATGCCACCGAGGGCCGCCATCGACTGTTGCATCTCCTCTCCGCTGCTGGAGAGGCTGAAGAGAACGTCGACATGATGCGCGAACTGCGCACGGTCCGGCTTCGGCAGTCCGAGCAGTTCCGAGGTGACCAGCGTGGGCAGGGGTTTGGCGAAGGCCTGCACCAGGTCGACGGGACCGCCCCCGTTCGCCATCTCCTCCAGCAGGCCGTCCGTCAACTCCTGGATGCGCGGGCGCAGTTCCCGTACGCGGCGGACGGTGAAGTGCTTGCTCAGCAGGCGGCGGTAGCGGGTGTGCTCGGGCGGGTCCATGTTGACGAACATGCCCGCGGGAAGTGCGTCGGTGCTCAGCTCGGAGCCGGGCACCTTCACCGGAGAACGCTTCCCGGCAGGCAGGGAGCTGAATCGGGAGTCGGTCAGCACGGACCGTGCGGCCTCCAGGCCGGTGACCAGGTGGCCGACATGCCCGTCGGGATACCGCAGCGGGGTCATCGGGCATTCCTCACGCGCTTGGGTGAAGGGCGCGGGCGGGTCGAAAGGACAACCCGCGGGGCGCGCCGTGGGAAAGGGTCGCGCTGAGTGGTTCTCGGCTGTTCGCGCATGCACCATGGAAGACCTGGAACCTCGTCATCGGGGAGAAAGGGGAGGGGCTTTACAGGCTGCAGTTCTCCCACAACTGTCCCTAGGGTTCTCCTTAGAGGATTTCCCGGTCGCCCTTCCTCGCACGCGTCGACCCTTGGGGATTCCCCTAGAACAGATCCGCCGCAGCGGCGGAGCGCGGCTGCGCAACCGAAACTGGGATCACACCACAACGTGTTGCCGCCCGGTCGTGCCGACCGCCTGTGCCGTGGCCGCCACGGTGCGGTGCCTTTTCATTCTCTGCGTCGGTGGGTGGGGTACAACATGGTCGAGTCCGAGCTCAACGCAATGGAACGTCGGGCTGGTTCGGCTTCGGCGGACTCGGCCGACGGCATAGCCGTCATCGGCCTGGCGTGCCGACTGCCGGGGGCCGCCGACCCGGCCGCCTTCTGGCGGCTGCTCAGCGAGGGCGCGGACGCGATCACCGACGTCCCCCCGGACCGATGGGACGGGGCCGCGGTGGCCGACGCCGACCCGTCCGCACCCGGCAGGACCGATATCCGAAGGGGCGGATTCCTCGACGACATCGGCCACTTCGACGCCGGGTTCTTCGGGCTCTCCCCCAAGGAGGCCGCCGCCATGGACCCGCAGCAGCGGCTCGTGCTGGAGTTGGCCTGGGAAGCGCTGGAGGACGCGCACGTGCGCGCCGAGACCCTGCGCTCCACTCGCACCGGAGTGTTCGTCGGCGCCATCTGGGACGACTACGCGACCCTGCACCACCGTTCCGGACTCACGGCCATCTCCCCGCACACCGTCACCGGCCTGCACCGCAGTATCATCGCCAACCGGGTCTCGTACTTCCTCGGTCTGAACGGCCCCAGCCTCACCGTGGACTCCGGCCAGTCCTCTTCCCTGGTCTCGGTCCACCTGGCCTGCGAGAGCCTCCGCAAGGGCGAATCGACGATCGCCCTCGCGGGCGGCGTGAACCTCAACATCGTCCCCGAGAGCACCCTGGGCGCCGCCAAGTTCGGCGGGCTGTCCCCCGACGGCCGCTGCTTCACCTTCGACGCCCGCGCGAACGGCTACGTCCGCGGCGAGGGCGGCGGCGTCGTCGTCCTCAAACCCCTCGCCCGGGCCGTCGCGGACGGCGACCCCGTCCACTGCGTGATTCGCGGCAGCGCGGTCAACAACGACGGCGGCGGTGACGGGCTGACCGTACCCCTGCAGTCCGGGCAGGAACAGGTGCTTCGCCTCGCCTACGAACGGGCCGGGATCGACCCCGCGCACGTCGGCTACGTGGAGTTGCACGGCACGGGCACCAAGGTCGGCGACCCCGTCGAGGCAGCCGCGCTCGGCGCGGTGCTCGGTGCGGGACGCGAGCCCGGCCGCCCCCTGCGGGTCGGCTCGGCCAAGACCAACGTCGGCCACCTGGAGGGCGCCGCCGGCATCACTGGCCTGCTGAAGGCGGTCCTGTCGCTCCACCACCGGGAACTGCCCGCCAGCCTCAACTTCGCGACGCCGAACCCGGCTATCCCACTGGACCGGCTGAACCTGCGGGTGCAGACCGAGCACAGCGCATGGGCCGCCGAGGACGGCCGCCCGCTGCTGGCCGGCGTCAGCTCGTTCGGCATGGGCGGCACCAACTGCCACATAGTCCTGGCCGAACACCGGGCGACGGCGCAGGGCGGGGCCGCGGACGCGGGTACGGGCGAGGCTGCGAAGTCGGGCGCTGCGCAGGCGGACGAGGCTGCGGAGGCTGGCGGGGCTGCGGAGACGGGCACGGGCGGGGCTGCGGAAGTCGGTACCGGCGGGGCTGCGGAAGCGGGGACCGGCGGAGTCGCGGCCACGACCTTGTGGCCGCTGTCCGCCAAGACCGCGTCCGCGCTGCGCGCCCAGGCCGCCGCCCTGCTCGCACACGCCGAGGCACACCCCCGTCTCGCCCTGCCCGACGTCGGCTGGTCGCTGGCCACCGGCCGCACCGCCTTCGAACACCGGGCCGTCGTCGTGGGCGAGGACCACGACGACTTCCTGCGCGCCCTGCGCGAGCTGTCCACCGGCGGCATCGACGCCGCACTGACCACGGGCCGCACGGGTCCGCGCGGCGAGCTCGCCTTCCTCTTCTCGGGCCAGGGCAGCCAGCGAGCCGGCATGGGCCGTGAACTGGCCGAAGCCTTCCCCGCCTTCGCCACCGCGCTGGACGAGGTGTGCGCACACCTCGACCCGTTGCTGCCGCGGCCGCTGCGCGAGGTCATGTTCGCCCCTGACGGCACCGGGGAAGCGGCCGAACTCGACCGGACCCTCTACACGCAGACCTCCCTGTTCGCCGTCGAGGTCGCCCTGTTCCGGCTCCTGGAGAGCTGGGGTATCACCCCCGGCGTGCTCATGGGCCACTCCATCGGCGAACTCGCCGCCGCGCACGTGGCCGGCGTCCTCTCGCTCGCCGACGCCTGCACCCTCGTGGCCGCGCGCGGCCGCCTGATGCAGGCGCTGCCCGCAGGCGGCGCCATGATCGCCGTCCAGGCCTCGGAGGACGAGGTCCGTACCCGCATCGGGGACCGCACGGACCGCGTGAGCATCGCCGCGCTGAACGGCCCGGACTCCGTGGTCGTCTCCGGCGACGAGGACCTCGCCACCGAGATCGCCGGCGCCTTCGCCGCCCTGGGCCGCAGGACCAGCCGGCTGCGGGTCAGCCACGCCTTCCACTCCCCGCACATGGAACCCATGCTGGCGGAGTTCCGCGACGTGGCCGATAGCCTGACCTTCCACGCCCCGACCATCCCGATCGTGTCCAACGTGACGGGCCGGCTCTCCGAGGAGCCCGCGGGGTACGAAGGGAGCACGGCCGCGTACTGGGTCCGCCACGTGCGCGAGGCGGTCTGCTTCGCCGACGGCGTCGCCCGCCTCGACGAACAGGGCACCCGCACATACCTGGAACTCGGCCCCGGCGGCGTGCTCACCTCCATGGCCCGCGCCGGCGCCGACAGCGACTCCCTGTTCGTCCCCGCCCTGCGCGCCCGTCGCCCCGAGGCACAGGCCCTGCTGTCAGCGGTCGCGTCGCTGCACGTCCACGGCGTGGAGCCGGACTGGGACGCCCTGTTCGACGGCGGGCGAGGCGCACGCCGCAAGGTCGCACTCCCGACCTACGCGTTCGAACGGCAGCGGTACTGGCTGGACGGCGACACCACGTCGCCCGCCACCACCGCCGGCCAGGCCCCCGCGGCCATCCGGCCGGAGGCCATCGCCGAGACGGACGGCGCGCTCGCCGAAGCCCTGGGCCGGCGGCCGGCCGGACTGCCCGAGTCCGAACGCGACGAGGCCGTGCTCGACCTGGTCCGCGCCCACATCGCCGCCGTCCTGGGCCACACCGAAGCCCGCCAGGTGGACACCGAGTGGACGTTCAAGGACCTGGGCTTCGACTCGCTCAGCTCGGTGGAGCTGCGCAACCAGCTCAGCGGGGCCACCGGCCTGCGCCTGCCCAGCGGGCTGCTGTTCGACCACCCGACCCCTGCCGCGCTCGCCCGCCACCTCGCCGTCCGGCTGCTCGGCGGCGAGGACGCGGCGGCCTCCGCGCCCGCGACGGCGGCCGACCCCGACGAACCCATCGCCATCGTGGCCATGAGCTGCCGCCTGCCCGGCGGCGTGAGCTCCCCCGAGGACCTGTGGCGGCTGCTCGCCTCAGACGGCGACGCCATCTCCGGATTCCCGACGGACCGCGGCTGGGACGTCGAGGCGCTCTACGACCCGGAGCCCGGCACACCCGGCAAGTCCTCGACGCGGCACGGCGGCTTCCTGCACGAGGCGACCGAGTTCGACGCCGGCTTCTTCGGCATCAGCCCCCGCGAGGCCGCCGCGATCGACCCGCAGCAACGGCTGGTCCTGGAGACCGCGTGGGAGGCCTTCGAACGGGCCGGCATCGACCCGGCCACGCTGCGCGGGAACCGGGCGGGCGTGTTCATCGGCGCGACGGCACAGGACTACGGCCCCCGGCTGCACGAGCCGGTCGACGGCGTCGAGGGCTACCTGCTGACCGGCACCACGACCAGCGTCGCCTCGGGCCGCGTGGCCTACACGTTCGGCCTCGAAGGCCCCGCGGTCACGGTGGACACGGCCTGCTCGTCGTCCCTGGTGGCCCTGCACCTGGCCGTCCAGTCGCTGCGGAGCGGCGAGTGCACGCTGGCCCTGGCCGGCGGTGTCACCGTGATGTCCACGCCCGGCATGTTCGTGGAGTTCAGCCGGCAGCGCGGCCTGTCGGCGGACGGCCGGTGCAAGGCGTTCGCGGCCGGTGCCGACGGCACGGGCTGGGCCGAGGGCGTCGGCATGCTCCTGGTGGAGCGACTGAGCGACGCCCGGCGCAACGGCCACAAAGTGCTGGCCGTCGTACGGGGCAGCGCGGTCAACCAGGACGGCGCGTCGAACGGTCTTACGGCGCCGAACGGCCCCGCCCAGCAGCGCGTCATCCGCCAGGCCCTGACGGCCGCCGGACTCGCGCCCACGGACGTCGACGCCGTGGAGGCGCACGGTACGGGCACCCGGCTCGGTGACCCGATCGAGGCGGAAGCCCTCATCGCCGCCTACGGCCGGGGACGGGACGCCGACCGACCCCTCTGGCTGGGCTCGCTGAAGTCGAACATCGGTCACACGCAGGCCGCGGCGGGCGTGGCCGGCGTGATCAAGATGGTCATGGCGATGCGGCACGGCATGCTGCCGCGGACCCTGCACGTGGACGAGCCGACCCCGCACGTGGACTGGTCGGCGAGCGGCGTACGACTGCTGACCGAGGCGGTGCAGTGGCCCGCGGGCGACCTGCCGCGCCGCGCCGCCGTGTCCTCCTTCGGCATCAGCGGCACCAACGCACACGTCATCGTCGAACAGGCGGTGGCGAGCGAGGAGCCCGTCCCGGGGGCGGTTGTTGCGGGACCGGTGCCGTGGGTGCTGTCGGCGAGGAGCGATGCGGCGCTGCGGGCGCAGGCTGAGCGTCTGGTCTCCTTCCTGGAGGAGGGCCGTGATGGTGGCAGTGGTCCCGGCTGCTCGCCGGCCGACATCGGTTTGTCCCTCGCTGTGACGCGTTCGGCCTGGGACCGGCGGGCGGCGGTCGTGGGTGCGAGTGTGGAGGAACTGACTGCAGGGGTACGGGCGCTGGCGTCGGGTGTTCCGTCCGTGGCCGTGGTCCGGAACACGGCCGGTCCGGGGGACAGGACCGGGTTCTTGTTTTCCGGCCAGGGCTCGCAGCGGGTCGGCATGGGGCGTGGACTCTATGACGTTTTCCCGGCGTTCGCCGCGGCCTACGACGAGGTCCGCGCCCACCTCGATGTCACGCTCGACGCGGACGCGGAGGAGCTCGACCAGACGGGGTGCACCCAGCCGGCGTTGTTCGCGGTCGAGGTGGCGTTGTTCCGGCTTCTGGAGTCGTGGGGTGTGCGGCCGGATTATGTGGCGGGTCATTCGGTGGGGGAGATCGCGGCCGCTCATGTGGCCGGGGTGTTGTCGCTCGGGGATGCGGCGAAGTTGGTGTCTGCGCGTGCTGCGTTGATGCAGGCGTTGCCTGCGGGTGGGGCGATGGTGGCGGTGCAGGCGACCGAGGAGGAGGTGCTGCCGCATCTGACCGACGGGGTCGGGATCGCGGCGGTCAACGGCCCGCGCTCAGTTGTCGTCTCCGGTGCTGAGGACACGGTGCTGGAGATCGCCGAGGTCTTCACCCGACAGGGCCGCAGGACTGCCCGGTTGAGGGTCAGTCATGCGTTCCATTCGCCGTTGATGGAGCCGATGCTGGAGGAGTTCGGGCAGGTCGTCCGGGGCTTGGAGTTCAGCGAGCCGCGGATCCCGGTGGTTTCGAATCTCACGGGCCGGCTGGCGGAGTCGTACACCCCGGAGTACTGGGTGCGGCACGTGCGTGAGGCGGTGCGTTTCGCCGACGGCGTGCGGACCCTGCACGAGCTGGGTGTGACCACGTTCGTGGAGATCGGTCCGGGTGGTGTGCTCAGCGGCATGGCGCAGGGCTGTGTCGACGACGTCGTCACCGTCCCCGTACTGCGAGCCGACCGGCCCGAGCCGCAGGCCGTCGTCACCGCGCTCGCCGAACTGCACGTGCACGGCGTTTCCCCGGACTGGCCGGCGCTCTTCCCGGCCGCCCGGCGTGTCGACCTGCCCACCTACGCCTTCCAGCGTGAGCGCTACTGGCTCGATGCGCCTCGCGCGGCGGCCGTCGGCGCCCCGGAGGCGGTGGACACCGAATTCTGGGACTCCGTCGAGAGCGAGGACCCGGCCTCTCTCGGTTCGCTCCTGGGACTGGAGCCCGCCGAACTGGACGTGCTCGCACCCAAGTTGTCCGCCTGGCGTCGGCAGCGGCGCGAGCGGTCCACCGCCGACGGATGGCGCTACCGGATCACCTGGCAGCCGCTCGGCGACCCGGTCGGGGACGCTCCGGCGGGGAACTGGCTCTACGTGGTCCCGGAGGAGACCGGGTGGACCGAGGCGATCCGCACCGGCCTCACGGAACTCGGCGTCACACTCGTACCATTCGCCATGAGCGAGGACACCGATCGCCACGCGCTCGCCCGCGCCCTCACCGACGCCGGGCACGAGCAGGCCGACGGCATCCTGTTCGCCGCAGCTCGGGGAGGAGCGCGGACGGACGCCCTCCAGCGGCTCGTCCTTCTCGTACAGGCCCTCGGCGACGCCGGGATCGAGGCTCCGCTGTGGTGCCTGACCAGCGGTGCGGTGTCGACCGGCCCGACGGACCCGCTGACCGATCCCGTCTCCGCCCGGCTCTGGGGCCTGGGCAGGACCGTCGCCCTGGAACAGCCGCAGCGCTGGGGCGGGCTCGTCGACCTGCCCGCCGAGCCCGACACCCGCGCGCTGGAACGGCTGGCCGCCCTGCTGGCCCAGGCCGACGAGGATCAGCTCGCCATACGCGCCGCCGGTGTGTCCGGGCGCCGCCTCGTGCGCGCGCCGCAGAGCGCGGCACCGGCGGACGCACCCTGGTCGCCACGCGGCACCGTGCTCGTGACCGGTGGTACGGGTGCGCTGGGCGGGCACGTGGCCCGCTGGCTCGCCGGTGCCGGCGCCGAGCACCTCGTGCTCACCAGCCGCCGGGGTCCCGACGCCCCGGGCGCCGCGGAACTCAAGGCGGAGCTGGAACGGCTGGGCGCTCGGGTCACCGTCGCCGCGTGTGACGCCGCCGACCGCGACGCGCTCACCGAGCTGTTCGGCCGGCACACCGTGAACGCCGTGGTGCACACCGCAGGCGTACTCGATGACGGCCTGGTCGATTCGCTCACGCCCGAGCGCCTCGACGACGTGCTGCGCCCCAAGGCGGACGCGGCGCTCCACCTGCACGAGCTCACCCGGGACCGCCAGGACCTCGACGCCTTCGTGCTCTTCTCCTCGATGACCGGTGTCTGGGGCAACGGTGGCCAGGGCGCCTACGGTGCCGCGAACGCCTTCCTCGACGCCCTCGCCGAGCAGCGCCGGGCGCAGGGCCTGCCCGCGCTGGCCGTCGCGTGGGGACCCTGGGCGGACGGGGGCATGGCCGACGGCGCCGCCGGTGACCACCTGCGGCGGCGCGGCGTACGGGCCATCGCGGCCCTTCCGGCGATCTCCGTGCTGCACGGTGCGCTGACCCACGGCGAGACCGCCGTGACCGTCGCGGACGTGGACTGGGACCGCTTCGTCCCGGCCTTCGCCGGCACGCGCCCCTGCCCGCTGCTGCAAGGGGTGCCCGAGGCCCGCAAGGCCCTGGATTTACGCGCGCAGGCCGCGCACAGCGCCGAAGTGCCCGCGTCCGCGCTGGTCCAGCGCCTCCTCGGCGCCACCCCGGGGGAGCAGGGACGCATCCTGCTGGACCTGGTCCGCGAGCAGGCCGCCGTGGTCCTCGGGCACTCGGGCAAGGGCGCCTTCGAAGCCGACCGGACGTTCCGCGAGACCGGCTTCGACTCGCTCACCGCCGTCGAACTGCGCCACAGACTCACCACGGCCACCGGCCTCAAGCTGCCCTCCACCCTGGTCTTCGACCACCCGACCCCCACTGCCCTCGCCCGCCACCTGGGCGCGGAACTCCTCGGCCGGCGGGGGGCGGAGGCGGACGCCGCGCGGGCGACGGTCGCCGCCGCGGCCGACGAACCCCTCGCGATCGTCGGCATGAGCTGCCGCTTCCCCGGCGGCGTCCGGTCACCGGAGGACCTGTGGGAGCTGCTGAGCTCCGGGCGGGACGCGATGTCGGGGTTCCCCACCGACCGCGGCTGGGACATCGACGCGCTCTACGACCCCGATCCCGACCGGCCCGGCACGACGTACGCGCGCGAGGGCGGCTTCCTCCATGACGCGGCGGACTTCGACGCCGGCTTCTTCGGGATCTCGCCGCGCGAGGCGCTGGCGATGGACCCGCAGCAGCGGCTGCTGCTGGAGACCGCGTGGGAGGCCTTCGAGCGGGCCGGCATCGCCCCCGCGTCCGTCCGTGCCAGCCGTACCGGCGTCTTCATCGGAACCAACGGCCAGGACTACGCCAACGGGCTGCGCAACGCACCCGAGGAGATCGAGGGGTACGCGCTCACCGGCAAGGCGGCCTCGGTCGTCTCCGGGCGCATCTCCTACACGTTCGGCCTCGAGGGCCCGGCGGTCACGGTCGACACGGCGTGCTCGTCGTCGCTCGTGGCCCTCCACCTCGCCGCGCAGGCACTGCGCGGCGGCGAGTGCTCCATGGCCCTGGTCGGTGGCGTCACCGTCATGACCACGCCGGACCTGTTCGTGGAGTTCAGCCGCCAGCGCGGCCTGTCGCCCGACGGCCGGTGCAAGGCGTTCGCGGCCGACGCGGACGGCACGGGCTGGGGCGAGGGTGTGGGCCTGCTGCTGGTGGAGCGGTTGTCCGACGCCCGCCGCAACGGACACCAGGTGCTCGCGGTGGTCCGGGGCAGCGCGGTGAACCAGGACGGTGCGTCCAACGGCCTGACCGCGCCCAACGGTCCCTCGCAGCAGCGGGTGATCCGGCAGGCCCTGGCGTCCGCCGGGCTCACACCGGCCGACGTGGACGCCGTCGAGGCCCACGGCACGGGCACCAGGCTCGGCGACCCGATCGAGGCGCAGGCGCTCCTCGCCACGTACGGCCAGGAACACCCCGACGACCGGCCGGTGTGGCTGGGCTCGGTCAAGTCCAACATCGGTCACACGCAGGCCGCCGCGGGCGTCGCCGGTGTGATCAAGATGGTGCTGGCGATGCGGCACGGCATGCTGCCGCAGACGCTCCACGTGGACGAGCCGACCCCGCACGTGGACTGGTCGGCGGGCGCCGTGCGGCTGCTGACCGAGCCGGTGCGGTGGCCCGCGGGCGACCTGCCGCGCCGGGCAGCGGTGTCGTCCTTCGGCATCGGCGGCACCAACGCGCACACGATCATCGAGGAGGCGCCCGTCACGGCCGAGGCCGAGCCGGCCCGGGAACACCGCCCGGTGCCCGTGCCGTGGGTGCTCTCGGCACAGAGCGAAGGGGCGTTGCGGGCGCAGGCGAGGCGTCTGCTGGCCTTCGCGACCGACGACGTGTCACCCGTCGACGCCGGATTCTCGTTCGCCACGACGCGGTCGGCACTGGAACACCGGGCCGCGGTGATCGGCACCGACCCGGCCGAGCTGCGTACCGGCCTGACCGCCCTCGCGGCAGGTGAACCGGCGGCGAATGCCATCGCCGGGCGCGCCAACTCGGCGGGCAGGGTCGGGTTCTTGTTCTCGGGTCAGGGTTCGCAGCGGCTGGGGATGGGGCGTGAGTTGTACGCGTCCTATCCGGTGTTCGCTGCGGCGTACGACGAGGTGTGCGCGTTGTTGGATGCGCCGGTCGACGTCGACTCGGAGGAGCTTGACCAGACGGGGTGCACCCAGCCGGCGTTGTTCGCGGTCGAGGTGGCGTTGTTCCGGTTGCTGGAGTCGTGGGGTGTGCGGCCGGATTATGTGGCGGGTCATTCGGTGGGGGAGATCGCGGCCGCTCATGTGGCCGGGGTGTTGTCGCTCGGGGATGCGGCGAAGTTGGTGTCGGCGCGTGCTGCGTTGATGCAGGCGTTGCCTGCGGGTGGGGCGATGGTGGCGGTGCAGGCGACCGAGGAGGAGGTGCTGGCGTATCTGACCGACGGGGTCGGGATCGCGGCGGTCAACGGCCCGCGGTCGGTGGTGGTTTCCGGTGCTGAGGATGAAGTCACGGCGTTGGCCGGGGTGTTCGCCGGTCATGGTCGTAAGACGTCTCGGTTGAGGGTCAGTCATGCGTTCCATTCGCCGTTGATGGATCCGATGCTGGAGGAGTTCGGGCAGGTCGTTCGGGGCCTGGAGTTCAGCGAGCCGCGGATCCCGGTGGTTTCGAATCTCACGGGCCGGCTGGCTGAGTCGTACACCCCGGAGTACTGGGTGCGGCACGTGCGTGAGGCGGTGCGTTTCGCCGACGGCGTGCGGACCCTGCACGAGCTGGGTGTGACCACGTTCGTGGAGATCGGCCCCGGCGGCGTCCTCAGCGGCATGGCGCAGAGCTGTGTCGACGACATCGTCACCATCCCCGTACTCCGAGCCGACCGGCCCGAACCCCAGGCGCTCACCACCGCGTATGCCCAACTGCACGTCAGCGGCGCCGAAGTCGACTGGCACGCCTTCTTCCCGGGCGCCCGGCGCGTCGACCTGCCCACCTACGCCTTCCAGCGCGAGCGTTACTGGCTCGACGCCCCCGCCTCCGCCGGTGACATGCGCGCGGTGGGGCAGGGGGAGGCCGGTCATCCGCTCCTCGGCGCCGCCGTGCCGCTGGCCGACGGCGACGGACACCTGCTCACCGGGCGGCTCTCGACGCACACGCACCCGTGGCTGGTGGACCACGCCGTCGGCGGGGTCGCGCTCCTGCCGGGCACGGCGTTCGTCGAGCTGGCGATCACCGCTGCCGACGCCGTGGGCTGCGACCTGCTGGAAGAGCTGACGCTGGAGACACCGCTGCTCGTGCCCGAGCGCGGCGGCGTCGCCCTGCAGGTGCGTGTCGGCGCCGACGACGGCTCGGGCCGCAGGCCACTGACCGTACACTCACGGATCGACGACGGTGACGCGTACACCCACGAGGACGACACCGAGCGGGTGTGGGCCCGGCACGCCTCCGGCTCGCTGACCGTCGCCACAGGAGGTCCCGGGGACGGCTCGCTGACCGCGTGGCCGCCCGTGGGGGCGGAACCGGTCGACGTCGACGGGTTCTACGACCGCCTCGCCGGAATGGCGCTCGACTACGGCCCCGTCTTCCAGGGGCTGCGCGCCGCGTGGCGCAGCGGGGACGACTTCTTCGCCGAGGTGGAGCTGCCCGGCACGCAGGAGAGGGACGCGGGCGCGTACGGCCTGCACCCCGCGCTGTTCGACGCCGCCCTGCACACCGTCTGGCTGGGCGCGGTCGAACCCGAGGCCGGGACGGGGAACGGGCTGCTGCCGTTCGCCTGGAGCGGCGTGCGCCTGGCGGCTGCCGGAGCCTTGGGCCTGCGGGTGAAGGTCTCGCGCGCCGGTACCTCCGAGGTGTCGCTGGTGCTGGCCGACGGCACCGGTGAGCCGGTCGCGCAGGTCGACTCGCTGACCCTGCGCCCGGTGCCCGCCGGCCGGTTGCGCGCCGGTTCCGGCGGTGACGAGGCGGTCTTCGGCCTGGAGTGGACGCCGGTCAGCCTGCCGTCCGTCCCGGCCGGGATGAGGATCGAGACGTACGAGGATTTCGCCGCTCTCCGGGCCGCCGGCTCGCCGGCGGACACCGAAGCCGATGCGGATACCGGAGCCGGAGCCGGAGCCGGAGCCGGAGTCGGAGGAGGTGTCGCAGCCGGAGCAAGTGTCGGAGCCGGCCCCGGAGCAGGTGTCGTCGCCGGTGCCGTGGTCGTGCCCTGCCCGAGCGGGGCCGGTGCGGACCTGGCCTCGCGGGTGCGTGAGGTCACCCACGCCGTGCTCGGACTGGTGCAGTGGTGGCTGGCCGAGGATCGCCCGGCGCGCCTGGTGCTGGTGATGGACACGGGAGACCTCGCCCAGTCGGCCGTCCGCGGACTGGTGCGCTCGGCGCAGACTGAGAACCCCGACCGCATCCTGCTGGTCCAGACCTCAAGGGATCACCATGCCGGCGTCGGCGACGGTGTGGACCACGCCGCTCTTGCCCGGGTGCTGCCCGGCCTGATCGCATCGGGTGAGCCGCAGGCCGCCCTGTACGGGGACGACCACGTGCGGGTGCCGAGACTGGCCCGCGTCGCCGCACCGGACGCGGAGACCGAGCTGCCCGGCCTCGGCTCCGGCACCGTCCTGCTGACCGGCGCGTCGGGCGGGCTGGGCGGGCTGTTCGCCCGGCACCTGGTCGCCGAGCACGGCGTCCGCAGTCTGCTGCTCGTCAGCCGCCGCGGCGGCGACGCACCCGGCGCGGCGGAGCTCGCCGCCGAGCTGACCGCGCAGGGCGCCGACGTGACCTGGGCCGCCTGTGACGTGGCCGACCGCGATGCCGTTCGTGCGCTCCTCGCCGGGCCCGGACGGAACCTGACCGCGATCATCCACACCGCCGGCGTCCTGGACGACGGAATCATCGGCTCGCTGACCCCCGAGCGGCTGGACGCCGTGTTCCGCCCCAAGGTGGACGCCGCGCTGAACCTGCACGACCTGGCGGGTGAACTGTGCGGTGACCTGTCGGCATTTGTGCTCTTCTCCTCCGTGGCGGGCACCCTCGGCACGCCGGGCCAGGGCAACTACGCCGCTGCCAACACCTTCCTCGACGCCCTCGCCGAGCACCGCCGTGCCGCGGGCCTGTCGGCCACATCGCTCGCCTGGGGCCTGTGGGCGCAGGACAGCGAGAGCGCCATGACCGGCGGCCTCGACCACACCGATCTCACGCGCATCAAGCGCATGGGCCTCGCCGCGATCCCGTCGGCGGACGGCCTGCGGATGTTCGACGCGGCACTGGCCACCGACCAGGCGGCGGTCGCCCCGATCCGGCTCGACACGTCCGTCTTCCGTGACGGACAGGGGCAGCCCGTGCCGCCGGTCCTGCGCGGACTGGTGCGGGTCGCGCCGGCGCGGCGCACGGCGCAGTCCGCGCCGAAGGGATCGCTGGGTCAGCGGCTGGCCGGGCTGCCGGAGGCCGAGCGCGAGCAGGTGGTGCTGGACCTGGTGCGTACCGAGGCCGCGGCCGTACTCGGGCACGCCGGCGCACGGTCGGTCGGCGCAGACGACTCGTTCAAGGACATCGGGTTCGACTCGCTGACCGCCGTCGAACTGCGCAACCGGCTCAACTCAGCCGTCGGCATGCGCCTGCCCGCCACCCTCGTCTTCGACCACCCGAACCCGCTCACCCTCGCCCGCTTCCTCACCGCCGAAGCCACAGGTTCCGGCGCGGCCTCGTCCGCCGTGCCGGCGTCCCTCTCCACGGCCACTGGAGCGGCGGACGAGCCGATCGCGATCGTGGGCATGGCCTGCCGCTATCCCGGCGGTGTGCGGTCGCCCGAAGACCTGTGGCGGCTGGTCGCCTCCGGCGGCGACGCGATCTCGGGCTTCCCCGAGGACCGCGGCTGGGACGTGGAGAAGCTCTACGACCCGGACCCCGACCAGTGGGGTACCAGCTACACCCGCGAGGGCGGATTCCTCCACGACGCGGCGGACTTCGACGCCGAGTTCTTCGGGATCTCGCCGCGTGAGGCGCTGGCGATGGACCCGCAGCAGCGGTTGCTACTGGAGACCTCGTGGGAGGCGTTCGAGCGAGCCGGGATCGACCCGGCGACCGTGCGGGGCAGCAGGACCGGGGTTTTCGCGGGCGTGATGTACCACGACTACGGCGGGCGCGTGCACACCTCGCCGGCAGGGCTGGAGGGCTACCTCGTCAACGGCAGCGCGGGCAGCGTCGCTTCGGGTCGCGTCTCGTACACGTTCGGCCTCGAGGGGCCGGCGGTCACGGTCGACACGGCGTGCTCGTCGTCGCTGGTGGCGCTGCACCTGGCCGCGCAGGCGCTGCGGGGTGGCGAGTGCTCGATGGCGCTGGTCGGCGGCGTCACGGTGATGGCCGGACCGTCCGTGTTCGTGGAGTTCAGCCGGCAGCGCGGGCTGGCCCCTGACGGACGCTGCAAGGCGTTCGGCGCCGGTGCCGACGGTACGGGCTGGGCCGAGGGTGCGGGCATGCTGCTGGTGGAGCGGCTGTCCGACGCCCGGCGCAACGGACACCGGGTGCTGGCCGTGGTGCGGGGGAGCGCGGTGAACCAGGACGGTGCGTCAAATGGCCTGACCGCGCCGAACGGTCCGGCGCAGCAGCGGGTGATCCGGCAGGCGCTGGCCAACGCGGGGCTGTCCGCGGGCCAGGTGGACGCGGTGGAGGCGCACGGTACGGGCACCCGGCTCGGTGATCCGATCGAGGCGCAGGCGCTGCTCGCCACGTACGGCCGGGAGCGGCCCGAGGGGCAGCCGCTGTGGCTGGGCTCGTTGAAGTCCAACATCGGTCACGCGCAGGCGGCCGCCGGGGTCGGCGGCATCATCAAGATGGTCATGGCGATGCGGCACGGTGTCCTGCCGCGGACCCTGCACGTGGACGAGCCGACGCCGCACGTGGACTGGTCGGCCGGTGACGTCCGCCTGCTGACCGAGGCCAGGGAGTGGCCCACGAGCGACGGGCCGCGCCGGGCCGCGGTGTCCTCCTTCGGTGTGAGCGGCACCAACGCGCACGTGATCGTCGAGCAGGCGCCTGACGCGGCGGAGGAGTCCCCGGCGTCGGTGTCGGGTGCGGTCGTGCCGTGGGTGGTGTCGGCGAAGAGTGACGCGGCACTGCGGGAACAGGCGGGCCGGCTGCTGTCCTTCCTGGACGCCGAGGGCGGCGGAGGTTCCGGGGCTCGGCCGGAGGACGTCGCGTACTCGCTGGCGACGTCGCGTGCGGTGCTGGAGCGCCGCGCGGCGGTCGTGGGCGCGGACATCGCGGAACTCCGGCAGGGGCTGGAGGCGCTCGCTTCCGGAGCCACTCCGGCGGGCGGAGTGGTCGGGGGCAGGGTCGGGTTCTTGTTCTCGGGTCAGGGTTCGCAGCGGCTGGGGATGGGGCGTGAGTTGTACGCGTCCTATCCGGTGTTCGCTGCGGCGT
>NZ_JBEYXJ010000139.1:0-18185 GCF_040645015.1 Streptomyces sp. NPDC046881
GGCGGGCGGGGCGCCCCCCCCCCCCCCCCCCCCCCCCCCCCGGGGGGGGGGGGGGGGGGCGCCCCCCCCCCCCCCCGAGGGGGGGTTTCCACCATAACCCTTCGTGAGGGATGGTGGGTGCATCGGCGTGCCACAACTACTCTCCGGAATCACCCGGCGACGCCCCGGTGGTCGCGGAACGACACATTCAGGGGTGATTGGTGGCCGATTCACAGCGGAATCACAGGCAGATCCGCTCGGATAGCCATGGAATCGCAAGGATTAGGCCATCTTGGGGGAACATCGGCGAGTTGCCCCGGGTCCCTCCGACGGGCGACGCCGTCAGCGAACGGTGGACTTGACGGTTCCGCTACTCCGCCCGGGGAAGATCATCCGGTTTCACGGCACCGCGCAGCCCCCTCCACTGCGCGGTGCCGCCCGCGCAGCTTTGCTCACGCGAATTACCTTGGTCTGAACTTACGTGACCGGTGGGGCTCATGTGAAACCGGGGTGGATAACAATGTGGAAACCGTGCGGGAAATCCCGGCGAACTCCCGGCGAACTCGGGTGGCCGGACCGGTCAACAGCCGGGCCGGCGCTCCGGCTCGCGTACCGGCTTGCGTACGTCGAAGAGGTGCCGGGCGCTGTGCGCGACGAACGGCCCCTCCTTCTCGATCCGCTCGTGCAGCGCCCGCAGGTGCGGCTCGTACGCCTCGACGGTGAAACCCGGGACCATCCAGACCACCTTGCGCAGGAAGTGGACGACGGCGGCGATGTCGTGGAACTCCATCCGCAGCCGCTCCGCCCGCAGCCCGGCCACCTCCAGGCCCGCCACCTCGGCGTCGGCCCGCTCGCGCTCCGGATCACGGGCGCCGCGCACCTCCTGCGGCTGCGGTCCGAGGAAGTGCTCCACCAGTTCGAAGACGCTTGCCGGCCCCACGTGCTGGGCGAAGTAGGTGCCGCCGGGCCGCAGCACCCGGGCGATCTCGGCCCAGTGCGGGCGCACCGGGTGCCGGCTGAGCACCAGGTCGAACGCCTCGTCCGCGAAGGGCAGCGGCGCGTCGTCCGGGGCGGCGACCACCACGACCCCGCGGGGCCGCAGCAGCGCCGTGGCCTTCGCCACGTTCGCCGGCCATCCCTCGGTCGCCGCCACCAGTGCCGGCCGGGCCGGCTCCGCCCGGGACAGCGCGAAGTCCAGCACCTCACCGCCGCCGGTCTGGATGTCGAGCACGGCCTCGGCGCCGGCCAGCCGCTGCGCCGCGGACCCGGCATACCCCCACGACGGGCGCGCCTCGGTGGCCCGCCCCTCGAACCACGAGAAGTCCCACCCCTCGGTCGGCACGGCGGCGCCCTCGGCCACGAGGTCCTCGAAGGTACGGTGCACGGTCATACGACCATGCTCCCAGCCGGGCCACGGCGGGTCCTGCTGTTTTCCCTGCGGGACGGACCGACGGGGGCCATGGGCCGGTCCGGTCGGCGCGGGGAGCCGCACAGGGTGTAGGCCAGCCGGGGATAGGCGGTCGAGGCACTGATCTCGGCGTCCGCGAGGCCCGTACCGCGAGCTGCCCCACCGGATGCTGGCCTCCCGTCTCTTCTGTTTCTTTACTTCCCCCCGGACGCGCGACGCCGGACGAGTCGGTGGCCCCCGTCCCCCTCAGGGCACCAGGGGCCGGACCTCCCGCGCGGCGAAGCGCACGAAGCCCTCCGGGTCCGGTTCGTCCGCCGTCGGCTGCAGTACGACGGTGTCGGCGCCGGCCTCGGCCAGCCGCCGTACCGCCTCGGCCACCGCGCCCGCGTCCCCGGCGACGCCCACGTCCGCCGACTCCAGGCCCTCGGCCGCGAGTTCGGTACGCAGCCGGGCATCGGCGCCGGGGCCCGTCGCGGCCAGGAGGTAGACGACGACCCGGTGCGGGCCGCTGCGACCGGCCGCCCGGCGTCCCTCCTCCACGAGCTTGCGGGCCCGCCGTACGCCGTCCACCGAGGTCGCGGCGGTGAGGAGGGTGCCGTCGGCCTTCTCGCCGGAGAGCCGGAGCGTACGGGGTCCGGTGCCGCCCGCGAGGATGTCGACCGGGTGCTCGGGGGGCCAGTCGAGCGCGACGTCGTCCAACTGGACGTACCGCCCGCGCACGGTGAGGCGCTCCCCGCGCAGCAGGGCGCGCAGGGCGTCGAGGTGTTCGCCGAGCAGGCCGAGCGGGGAGGCGGCCCGGGCGCCGACCTGTCCCATCCAGTCCTGCACCCCGTGGCCCAGGGTGAGGATGGCCCGGCCGGGGAACATGCGCTCCAGCGAGGCGGCCTCCATGGCGGTGACGGCGACGTTCCTGAGCGGCACGGGCAGCAGCCCGATGCCGACCCGCACCCGCTCGGTCCAGGCGAGCGCGGCGGCGGCCGTGGACACCCCGCCCTCCAGGAAGCAGTCCTCCCACAGCCACAGCTCTTCGAGACCCGCGGCGTCCGCTTCCCGGGCGACGGCCCGCAGCCGCTCGGGAGGAAGCTGGGGACGGAATACGACACCGAGTCCTGTCATAGCGCCCTTCCTAGTGGGGAGGACGGCAAAGGACAACGCAATTACTGTTCCGGCGAGTTACGGCCACGGACGCGGGAGGCAGGGCATGGGGCGCTGGCGGGACGGGCGGGGACGGCTGATCGTGTGCACGGACTCCGGGGCGGTACTCGGCGCCCCCGTCCCCCTGGAGATCTCGGCCTCCTACCGCGCACGCACCAAAGGCCTCCTCGGCCGGGACTCGATCGACGGCGCGATGCTGCTGTCACCGGCGAGCGGGGTGCACACCTTCGGCATGCGCATCCCGATCGACGTCGCCTACCTGGACCGCCACCTGACCGTCCTCACCGTCCGCACCATGCCCCCGGGCCGCCTGGGCCTGCCCCGCCTGCGGGCCCGGCACGTACTGGAGGCGGAGGCGGGGGCCATGAGGAAGTGGGGGCTGCGGGCGGGGGTTCAGGTCACCGTGGAGGCCGAGGGCTGAGAAGCCGGACCCGACACAGCCGTCAGTCTCCGGTGAAGTTTTTACCGTCCTTGCAGATGTCCGTATTTTCGACGGCTGTTGTGTACGCGGCGATGAGCTTCCTCATGGCGTCAGCGTCCTGGTGATCAGGGGACTGCATCTGGATGGCAGTGAAGATGGTGCCGCCTGGGAGCTTTTCATGCCTACACTCCCGCGTCCTCCCGAACGCCTCCCAGCCGGAGTAGAGGAACCTTCCCCCCTCCGCCTCGCGATCGAGCCGGGAGTCCGCCTGCCCTCCCACGAAATACGCCGTGCTGCTGCTCGTCAACCACATCTGCTTGAACTCCACCGCCAAACGGGAGTCGACGCGGACCTGGCACACCGATGACAAGGAATCCGGCACATCCTTCTTGATGGTCAATTTCCTACCTGAGGGCATGAAAGGCGCCAGCTCGTCCTGGTCGACCGGAATCCCACAGAAAGAGCTCGGGATTGCGTACTCACGCTTTTCCTCGTGGCCACCACATCCGGAAAGAGCGACCAAAAGCGCGGCAGTCACGGTTGTGACGGCAGCAAAATGCGTTCCTGACCGAAACCAAGGTCTGGGCTCGAGTGGTGGCGCTTCACTGCCTGCTCCGCCGCGTGTTGCGCGCCTACGCCGACGGGGGTGGCGCGATTGTGCGGTCACTGCTGGGTGCGTGGGAAGGTCACCTCCACGCGGCGGTTCTTGCGGCGGCCCTCCTCGGTGGAGTTGTCGGCGATCGGGTACTGCTCGCCGTAGCCGCGGACGTCGAAGGTGATGGTCGGGCTGTTCAGGTCCTGGTCGAGTACGGCCTGTACGGCGTTGGCGCGGGCCTTGGAGAGGGTGTCGCCGTGGGCGGAGGAGCCGAGGTTGTCGGTGAAGCCGAAGACGCGGACCTGGGTCGCGTGCTGCTTCCTGATCTCCTCGGCGATGGCGGCGATGCGGGACTCGGCCTCCGTGCCGATCTTCGCGCTGTCCTTGCCGAACAGCACCTCGGCCTGCAGGGCGAAGGTCACGTCGGCGTTGGTGTCCTCGCGGCGCTCGTCCCCGCTCTGGTCCTCCACGACCGACTTGATGTCCAACACCTTGGCCGCGGCCAGCGTGGCCCCCTCCGGAAGCTTCAGATCCGGATCCGTGGGGTCGACCTTCACCGGGGCGGTGGCGGAGGGCTCGGTGCCGGGGGGTTCACTGGGCCCGGTGCCGTCGGCGACGGCGGTGGTGGCGGGGAGCTGGACGGCGATCAGCAGCACGGAACTGGTGAGCACGAGCCGGGGTGTGGTGGTCACTTTCGCCTCACCCGGAGATCTTGATGGGGGCGCTGGCGAAGGTGGGCAACTGGAAGCTGACTTCCGTCGTGCCGGCCGGCGGTGCAGGGAACTGCATGAAGACGGGGACTGTGTCCCCCGCCCTGACGGACTGGACGCCGATCGTGGTCAAAGGACGACCGTCAGTGTCCCGCAGTACGTAGTAGCGCTTCCTCGCCTTCGAGTCCACGAGCGTGGCGCCACCGAAGGACTGCCCGTTCTTCATGATCTCTGTCTCGTTGCCGGTCAGCTGCGACGACAGAACGGCGTCCTTGCTGCCGTCATTCTTGAGCTGCGCGTTGATCGTGACGAACCCGCCCGCATCCCGCTGGGCGGACATGACCTGCAGCATCAGCCCGTCAGGGCCGCGCAGTTCAGCCAGCGGTTGCGCGGACTGCCCCTCTTGGGGGCTCGCTTGAGACCCACCGCTCTTGGAGGTGGATGCAGAAGCGTCCGGCTTCTTGTCATCGGTGCCCCCACCGCCGCAACCGGCCACACCGACGGCCAAGCCGACAGCAAGGGTCATGGCGACCATCCCCCTGCGAGCCTTCGCAGTGAACCGCATGCTCATCGCACTGCTTCCCTTTTCCATCGTCGTCCGCTTGTCAGCCGGTGGCCAGGTGAACATCGAAGAGGTCCTCGGGCGCGGGCAGATTTG
Organism: Streptomyces sp. NPDC046881; assembly: GCF_040645015.1. Lineage (NCBI taxonomy): Bacteria > Bacillati > Actinomycetota > Actinomycetes > Kitasatosporales > Streptomycetaceae > Streptomyces > Streptomyces sp. NPDC046881. The sequence continues at coordinate 4,927 of NZ_JBEYXJ010000139.1, forward strand.
CTTCGTCATCCGGATCCAGCTTCCAGGGCTTGCCGTCACAGGTGAGTTCGGGCAATTCATCGTCCCCACTGGGCTCACCAGGGGCCTCGAACGTGCAGCGCGGTTCGATCACGGCCGTGGCAGAAGCCGTCGAGTGGACGTCCTCCGTCCCCGGGACTACGGAATCTCCCACTGACTTGTTCGTTTTGACATCGACCGTGTACCGCAGAAGCTGCCACCTACAGCCATCCAGCGTGGCGTCGTTCTGCGCCGCAAGGTGCTGCGCACGCGCGCACGGGTTGCCGACGGGCACGTTGCCATCGAAGACGTCCTGCCACTTGGCCGGGTCCAGCAGATCGGCGGTCCATGCGGCCGCAAGCTGGTCACGACCATCCTGAGCTGCAGCCAGCACTGCTGCGTCGGCAGCTGTCTGCGCACCGCCTCGGTTCACTGCAGCCTGGCCTACCGCGAGATAGGCGAACGCAAGAAAAAGCAGGCCCGCCACCACCGTGATGTAGATGGGGAAGGCCTGCCCGGAGTCGCCGTGTGCGCGGCGGACGATCAGGTGATCTCCGTGATCTTCGACTTGATCTTGTCGAGGATCGTCTTGCCGATGTCCGTGCCCGTGATCGCCAGCACGATCGCGACCACCACCGCGATGATGCCCAGGTACTCGACCGCCGTCTGCCCACGGTCGCCGCCACGACGCCGCATCGCCTCGACCGTCGTGTTCTTCCAGCCGTTCAGGCGAACCTTGGTCGCCACAGCCGTCTTCAGCAAAAGATCGCTCACGGTGCTCCCCTCCGGACCTGCTTCCGACCGACGAACCGTAGAGCGCTCCCACCAACGGAGCGGAGGGCCCAAGGGCCCAACCCCAGGCCCATTTGTTGAGCGTGTTGCTGTCGTGGTGGGGCATGTCAGGCCACCCCCAGCCACTTCGCCGTCGCCTGGGACCTCGTTGTGGTGTGGAGCTTGGCGAAGATGCGGTTGATGTGGTTCTTGACCGTCTTCTCGCTGATGAAGCAGGCGGCGGCGATCTGCTGGTTGGTCATGCCGGACGCGATGAGGTCCATGATCTCCGCCTCCCTCGTACTCAGCCGGAACCGTGACCGATACGACTGTCCCATACGTGGTTGCAAATGCGAAAGAGGGGGAAGGGTGGATGGGGCTAAAAGTGGGGGGAGTTCGGGGGCTGCGTGTGCAGGTGCATCTCTTCTCAGGTCGGTCAGCAACGCCGTCGCCGCCCCCGGCGTCACATGCGGCCGCCCCTCCCGGACGTCCCGCACCGCCCGCACCAACTGCTCGGTCGTGAACTCGCCGTGCACCAGATATCCCCCCGCCCCCAGCCGCAGCGCCTCCCGCACGGTCTCCGTCTCGTGGCTGTAGGTGAGCATCATGACGGGGGCAAGCCCCACCAGGTGCGGCAACGCGGAGATTCCGTCGACCCCGGGCATGCGGACGTCGAGGAGGATGACATCGGGGCGGTGCCGGACCGCCGCCTCGTAGGCCTCGCGGCCGTCCCGCGCCTCCGCCACCACCGTGGTGTCCGAGCGGCCGGAGAGCAGGGCCGTCAGGCCGGCGCGGACCACGGGGTTGTCGTCGGCGACCAGCAGCCGCAACGGCGGGGGAACCGGCGCCGGCGGCGGGAACTCGGGCCGGGGGGCGGCGCCGTGCGGTTCCGGTGGACGGGCCGGCCGTGGTGGATGCATGGTCCTCCTCTCGGTTTCGGGCCAAGGGGGCACGGGATCAGGGGGCACGGGATCAGGGGGCATCGGCTCAGGGGGCATCGGCTCAGGGGGCATCGGCTCAGGGGGCATGGCTCTTAGGGGTCGGGGGCATGGGGTCACGGGTCACGGGTCGGGGGGACGGGTCAGGCGTCGGTAGCGGGATGTCCAGGCGTACCTCCGTGCCCCGCTCGTGGGTGCCCTTGCCGATGCGGATCCGGATCCCGGCCTGCGCGGCCCGTTCCACCATGCCGAGCAGGCCGAAGTGACCGGAGTCGCGGAGCTTTTCCAGGCGCGTGCCGGGTGGCAGGCCGGTGCCGTCGTCGTGGATCGTCAGGCGGAGCAGGTGGCCGTCGACCGCCGCCCGTACGTCCACGCGGGTCGCGGACGCGTGCCGGTGGGCGTTCTCCAGCGCCTCGGTGGCGATGGCGAGGAGATGGCGGGCCAGGGCGGGCGGCAGGGGTGGGAGGGAGGGGGGAGAGAAGGCCGTGTGCACGTGCAGGCCCGTGCGCCTGGTGAACTCCGCCGTCCGGGAGGACAGTTCCTGCCAGAACGGGGTCGGTTCCGGCGCGTCCGGGTGGTCCCGTCGTAGGTCCGTGAGCAGTTCCCGGGACTCCGCCGCCGCCCTGCGTGCCGAGCGGGAGACCAGTTCGGCCTGTTCCCTGATGCGGGCCGGGTCGGGGGCCGGGGCCGAGGCCGTGGTGGCCAGGCCGTCCGCCGCCAGGGCCACGCCGTACAGGGTCTTGGCCACGGAGTCGTGCATCTCGCGGGCCAGCCGGGCCCGTTCCGCGCTCACCGCCTCCGCCGCCGCGAGGCGGGCCTGGACCGTCGTCAGGGCCTGGGTCGCGGCGCCGAAGCGGAGCATCAGGTTGCGCAGGGTCGAGCCCATGGCCCCGGCGATGACGCACAGGCCGGGCAGGAGCAGGGACTCGGCGACCGGCGCGTGCAGGCCGGCCTTCAGGGTGGTGTGGACCAGCAGGAGGATCAGGGACTGGAGGGAGGCGAAGCAGGCGGCGCCGCGCCAGCTGTAGACCAGGCCGGCCAGGAGCGGGGTGCACACGCTGACGTAGGCGAGGGTGGTGTCCGGGCCCGCCGAGATCAGCAGGAACGAACCGAAGAGGGTGTCGGCGGCCAGCAGGCTGGGGTGGCGCAGGAGGAGGGGGCCGAAGCGTTCCCAGTCGCGGAAGAGGACGTAGGACACCATGAAGGTGACGACGACGGCCGCGCCGACCAGGCGGGCGCCCAGGCCGGGGGCCGCGTTGAGGAGGGCGGCGGGGGCGGAGACCACGATCATCGCCAGACGGAAGCCGAAGACCTGGCGGCACATCGCCTGCAGGGCCCGGATCTGGAGCTTTTCGGAGGGCTCGGCGGGCGGGGCGGTCACGTCCAGCGGGTGCTCGGCTTCGGCGGGGCCCGCCGCGTCGTCCGCGTTCCCTCCGCCGTCGGCCCGCCACGCCCCCCGCAGCCACGACCCGACGCGCACGCGGGCCCGCCTCCGTCCTCCCTCCCCCGTCAGTCCCGTCACCGTCACCGTCACCGCCCGTCCTCACTCCCCCGTCAGCGTGCCGAAGTCCACGCCGGAGCCCAGCAGCAGGCCGGCGCCCAGCAGGAGCATCGTCGCCGGGACCATGAACGTGGTGATCATCAGCGTGGCCTTGGGCACCGCGCGCGCGGCCTTGCGGCGGGCGTTCTGGGCGTCGGTGCGGCGCATGTCCTTGGCCAGGGAGACCAGGGTGTCCACGATCGGCGCGCCCAGTTCCTCGCCCTGCTGGAGGGCCGTCACGAACATCGCCACCTGTTCCGAGTCGTTCCTCCTCCGCAGCTCCGCGAAGGCCTGTCGGCGGCTCATGCCGAGGTCCATCTGACGCAGGGTGATGCGCAGTTCGTCGGCCCACGGACCCTCGTAGCGGGAGGCGACCCGGTCCAGGGCCTGGCGGAAGCCGAGGCCCGCGCTGACCACCACGGCCAGGACGTCGAGGAAGTCGGGCAGGGTGCGTTCGATGACGTCCTTGCGGACCCGGATCGCCGACCAGATGCCGACCTCGGTCCAGAACGCGCCGAACAGGAGCAGCAGCAGGGCCACGAACCACTGGCCGCGGAGCAGGAAGACCAGGAAGCCGACGGCGCCCAGGGCGCCGTAGACCGCGCGGCGGGCCGCGTAGCGGTCGATGGTCAGGCCGCCGGGGTTGCCCGCGAGGTCGATCTTGCGGCGGTACCTGGCCACCAGGCGCGGGCCCATCAGGCGCAGCACGGCCGGGGCGTAGCGCATGCCGAGGCGGTCGATGACGGAGCCGACCGCGCCGGTGCGGGTGGCGCCGACCTCCAGGGCGACCGCGAGGTCGCCGGGGAGCCGGGCGTCGGCGCGGTACATGCGGATGCCGTGGAAGGCGCCCCAGACGCCGAGGCCCATCAGCAGGGCGAGCAGGAATGCCACCGGGTCACCTCCCTCACACGTCGATCCGGCTCATGCGGCGGATGAGGACGAAGCCGACGGTGTACATGGCGAACGCGATGATCACGCAGGCCTGGCCGACCGGGGAGCCGGTCATGCGGTCGAGCGCGCCGTCCTTGACGCCGTTCATCAGGAACAACGCGCCGACGCCGAGGACGGGCACGGCGTACGAGGTCATGGTCACCTGGGAGAGCTGGGTGCGGATCTCGCGCCGGGTCTCCTTGCGCTCCTCCAGGGTCTCGGTGAGGTTGCGCAGCGCCGAGACGACCTGGCCGCCCGCGCGGTTCGACAGCACCAGGGTCGTGACGAGGACGACCAGTTCACGGGAGGGCAGGCGGTCGGCGAGTTCGCCGAGCGCGTCGTCCAGGGACTGGCCGACGGCCAGCTGGTCGGCGACCTTGCCGAGTTCCTCGCCGGCCGGGGCCTCCAGTTCCTCCGCCGCCATGCCGATCGCGGTGCGCAGGGCGAGTCCGGCCTGGGTGGCGTTGGCCAGGATGCGGGCCAGTTCGGGGAGCTGGCCGATGAAGCGTTCGATGCGTTTCTGGCGCTGCCAGTTGAGGAACTGCACCGCCGCCCCGATGCCGAGGAGCCCGGCGAGGGGGCCGAAGAAGGGGGCGAGGGTGGCCTGCCCGATCAGCCAGAGCGCGGCGACCGTGGCGAGCATGGCGGCGAAGAACTCCCCGGGCGTGACGTCCAGGCCGGTCGCCGCGAGGCGCCGTTCCAGCCAGCGGCCCAGGCGGGTACGGCGCAGCCGCCGGTCCAGGTCGCGGAAGCGGCGCCGGCGGCCGGTGGAGGGCGGCGGGCCGGTGTGGGCGAGCCGGTCCACGAGGGCGGCGCGCCGGGCCCGCCCGGAGGCGTAGGCGTGCACGCCGGCCACCGCCAGGACGCAGGTCAGCAGCGTCACTCCGGTGGTGAGCTGGACGAGGGTGTGCAGTTCCATGGTCCGGGGTCCTACCTGGCTTCTCGGGTGGCTAGCTGGTCGGCGGAGCGGGCGACGCCGAAGGCCTGCGGGACGGGCTGGCTCGCCATGTAGAGGCGGTCGGCGGTACGGCGGGGCAGCGGGAAGTAGCGGAAGGTGCCGTGCACCCGGCCGTCGGGGGTCATGGGCTGTGCCTCGAACCGGGCTGCGGTGGCCAGCCGGTACGGCTCCCCGCCGTGGCTGTCGAGCAGGGCGATCTCGGTGATGCGGCGGGCGCCGTCGGCGAACCGGGTGAGCTGGACGATGACGTCGACGGCACTGTTGATCTGGTCGTGCAGGGCGACGAAGGGGACCTCGACGTCGGACATGGAGGCGAGGGTCTGCAACCTCGTCAGCGCGTCCTCGGCGCTGTTGGCGTGCACGGTCGCCAGGGAGCCGTCGTGGCCGGTGGACATCGCCTGGAGCATGTCGAGGGACTCGCCGCCGCGGACCTCGCCGACCACGATCCGGTCGGGCCGCATCCGCAGGGAGTTGCGGACCAGGTCGCGGATGGTGACCTGGCCCTGGCCCTCCACGTTCGGCGGGCGGGACTCCAGGCGGACCACGTGGGTCTGCTGGAGCTGGAGTTCGGCGGAGTCCTCGATGGTGATGATGCGCTCGTGGGAGGGGATCAGACCGGACAGCGCGTTGAGCAGGGTCGTCTTACCGGTGCCGGTCGCGCCGGAGACGATGATGTTGAACTTGGCCTGCACGAGGCCGGCCAGCAGGTACACCATGTGCTCGTCCAGCGAGCCGAAGCCGATCAGCTCCTGGAGGGTGAAGGAGCGCGGGAAGCGGCGGATGGTGAGGATCGGGCCGGTCAGGGACAGCGGCGGGATGATGACGTTGACGCGTTCCCCGGAGGGCAGGCGGGCGTCCACCATGGGGTTCGACTCGTCCACGCGGCGGTTGACGGTCGACACGATCCGTTCGATGGTCTGCATCAGCTGGTCGGCGGAGACGAACCGCAGCGGCAACTGCTCGACGCGTCCGCCGCGTTCGACGAAGATCGCGTCGGGCCCGTTGACCATGATCTCGGTGATGGACGCGTCCTCCAGCAGGGGCTCCAGGATGCCCAGGCCCAGCGCCTCGTCCACGACCCGGCGGATCAGCTGGGACCGCTCGACGGTCGACAGCACCGGGCCCTCGCGGCTGATGATGTGCCCGAGCACCCGCTCCAGCCGGGCCCGGCGCTCGGCGGCGGCCAGCGAGCTCATCTCCGCGAGGTCGATCTCCTCCAGCAGCTTGGCCCGGTAGGAGGCGACCAGGTGCCCGTCCTCGCCCCGGCTGCCGTGCTCCTCCGGGGTGCTGATGCGTGCACGCAGGCTCATGGTCGGCGGCTCCTCGGTGCGTGGTCGAGCGGCATGGTGGCGCGCTTGGTGGCGGTGCCGAGGTCCCAGACGATGGCGGGGATGCGGACGGTCGCGGTGACGGTCACCGAGTCACCCGCCGGGGCGGACGAGCAGGACACGTTCAGTCCGCCGCTCACCGCGTCGGCGCAGGCCTGGGCGTAGGACTGCTCCAGCGACGCGGCCCGCGCCCCCGCCCGGGCCGCCGTACCGGCCTGTTCGGCGGCGTAGGCGACGGCCCCGAGCTGGATGCCGGCCAGGCCGACGATCAGCAGGACGGGGATGAACCCCAGGTATTCGATGGCCACTTGGCCCCGGTCGCGCCGGCGGCGGTACGACATCTCAGCGTTTCGCCTCCTCGACGGCGCCGGCGTGGCCGTGCACGGTGACGGGGAAGTCGAGGAAGCCGGGGAAGAGGACGGGGACCTTGACGGCCACGTCGGCCGTGACATAGCCGGTCCCGCCGCACTGTTCCACGCTGGCACCCCCTCGCCACGCCCCCGACAGATGCCGCAGCGCCGCCTGCTCGCACGCCCCGAACCGCTCCCCCGGCGGTGCCGCCGTGCCCGCCCGCACACCCTCGTCCGCAGCATTCCCCGCGAGCGTGAAGGCGTACCCCACGAGCACGGCCTGCCACATCAGGACCAGTGTCAGGACGATCAGCGGCGTCATCCCGAGCAACTCGACGCTGACCTGTCCCCGGTCCGAGTCCGGCCTTCTCATCGCAAGGCTCACTCCTTCCGCCGCCGGAAGCCCACCGGCCCCCGGCCGCCGCCCCGGTGGGAGGCTCCCTCGTCCGGCGCCCGTACCAGCCCCAGCTCCCCGGCGAGGGCCCACAGCGCCCGCTTCACCGTGCTTCTGGCGTCCAGTTCGTGGAGCCGCCCGGCGTCCACGACCGCTTGCAGTTCCCGGAAGTTGGCGGGTACGGCCGTACGCGCCAGCGCGGTGCCGGTGATGCGCTGCACCAGCGCGGGCTGGATCTCCGCACCGCGCGTGTGCCGGTTGACGACCACCGTGGTCTCCTCGGCCTTGCGGATCTGCAGCCGGTCCCACATCCGCACGGTCCGTTTGGCGCCGCGTACGGCGATGACGTCCGGGGTGGTGACCAGCAGCGCGGTGTCGGCCATCTCCACCACGGCGGCCCCGGCACCGCTCAGCTGGGCCCCGCAGTCCACCACGACCACCTCGTAGCGGGAGCGCAGCGCGCCGGTGATCTGGCGGGCGGCGCGGTCGGTGACCTCCTCGCCGCGTTCGCCCTCGCCGGGGGCGAGCAGCAGGGCGAGGCCGGTGTCGTGGCGGAAGACGGCGTCGGCGAGGACGCGGGGCGAGATGTCGGTGATGGCGGCCAGGTCGGCCACCGACCGGCGGAACTGGATGTCCAGGTAGGAGGCGATGTCACCGGTCTGGAGGTCGAGGTCGACCAGGGCGGTGGCACGGCCGGAGGCCTGGGCGGCGAGGGCCAGCTGGACGGCGGCCAGGGTGGTGCCCACGCCGCCCTTGGCGCCGCTGACCGTGACGACGGTGCCGCCGGCCCCGGCGAGCACCTCGGCGCCGTGCCCGAGGTGCCGTCGTACCCCCGTGGACCACTGGGCGACGGCCTGGACGCGGCTGGCGAGTTCCTCGTACGACAGCGGGAGCGCGACCAGGCCGCGGGCGCCGGAGTCCATGGCGGCGGCGAACAGGCCGGGGCTCGCGTCGGTGGTGACGAGGATGACGCCGACGGCCGGGAAGCGCAGGGCGACCTCGCGGACCAGCTCCAGGGCCGGTACCGGGCCGATGCGTTCGTGGACGACGACGACTTCCGGGAGTTCCTCGACCGACTCGGCGGCGAGCCGGGCGAGGGTGTCGACCAGCTGGGTCGAGTCGGTGACCGGGGGCTGCGGCTCGGCGTCGGGGAGCTGGCTGAGCAGGGTGGTGAGGGAGCGGACGGCGTCCGGGTCCGAGCCTGCCGGGAGGATCCTGGTGGGCATGGCCGCCTCTCACTTGTCCGTCACGAGTTCGTAGGTGCGGTCCTTGTCCGGGACACTGGTCTCGCTGCCGGGGGCCACGAGTGCGAGCCGGACGCGCTGGGCGAAGGACTCGGCGTAGGTGATGCGCTGGGCGTCGAGGGTGGACAGCGCGAAGGTGATGGGGACGGCGTCGGTGGCCTGCTGGTTCTTGTCGCGGTCCGGCTCCAGGGCGGTGATCTGGCCGACGTCGATGACCCGGGCGTTGGTGACGATGATCTTCGACTGGTCGGGGTCGCCCTCCTTCCTTCCCTCGAAGGTGGCGTAGACGTTGACCCGCGCGCCCGGGGTGATCTTGCCCGCCACGCCGGTCGCCGCATCGATCATGATGGCGACCTCCTGCTGGCCGGGCTGGAGGGCGGGCCGGTCCACGATCATGTCGGTCTGCAGCAGCGAGCCGGGGTGCAGGGTGGTCACGGCGATCTTGCCGCGGATCTGCCGGAGGTCGGTGACGGCGTTGCCGGACAGCCAGCGCTTCGGCATCGAGACTTTCTCGAACTGGTCCGTGGCCAGCGCGGTGTACGGCTTCACCTCGGACCTGACCCGGTAGGCGGCGACCTCGGGCCCCACCTTGGAGTTCACGTCGTGGATGACGGAGAGCACGCCGGCGAACGCGCCCAGCGCGCACAGGACCGACAGGATCAGCAGTATCACGCCGCGGCGCTGACGGGAGTTCATGAACCGTGCAACCTCATTGGGGGAATCGGCCGAGCGGGACGGGTCAGGTTGGCGCAGGTCAGGCGGGCGTTCGCGGTTCCAGGGCGCGGGGTGCCGCGGGCGGGGGCGGGCCGGCGGAGCAGAAGACGCAGCGGTCGCCGATGACGTCGATGCCGCACCAGTGACAGCTGGTCTGCCGTACCGAGGTGACCAGTTGGTAGAGGACGGACAGGTCGGCGAGGTAGCCGCAGAACTCGATCAGGCGGCCGGTCCCCCACCACACCGGGGACTCGGCGGGCAGCGGGGTCTCGCGCAGCCCGTGCACGCCCCACCGGGTGCCGAGCCCGGCGGCCCAGTCGCTCTGCAGCTGCCCCTTGGCGACCAGCATCCAGGTGCTGAACTCGGGGCCCTTCAGCGTGACGTCGGGGGCCACCTTCACCAGCTGCGGCTCGGGGTGGGCGAGCACGGCGAACTGGCTGCCGGGCACCCAGGACCTGGCGTGCGCCTTCAGTCCGACCGGGAACCGGTCCAGCTTGGCGACGGAGCCGAGGACGGCACCGGCGTGGATGTAGTGGGTGAGCAGCCGCCCGGCGCAGGCGAGCACGCCCGGGCTCAGGTCGCAGGAGGCCAGCTGGCGCAGCTGCCGGGCCAGGACGGCGATGCCGAGCGGCGGCAGCGCGGGCCGGAACAGGGCGATGCGGTCGCTCTCCAGCAGCGAGCGCAGGGTGTACAGCCGCCGTACGACCGGCTCCGGGGTGGCCTCGGAGCAGACGACGACCACATGGCCGTACTGCTCGGTGAGGGTGTGGAGTTCGGTGAGGGCCTGGTCCAGCGGCTTGCGGTCGAGGCCGGTCAGCACGACGGCGGGCATGGTCCGCTCGTCCTGCGCCGGCAGTGCCATGTCGGCACTGGTCACGGCAATGGCAGTTGGCACGCGCAGCTCCCCGCTCTTCACACCCGCCCGGCCCGCCGGTGTAACTCCAGTGGGCCAGGACGACTTCACTGCGTGACTACCTGAGCACTGTATCCACGGGTGTATGGCCGGAGAACAGCGTTCGTGAAGCCGGTGTGGAACTCTCCCGGCGCAAGTCCCGCCAAATCCGGACAGGTTGAGCACCCGGTTGGCGACCATTCCGGTCTGGACCTCTTGACAGGTGGATTGGTCTGGACCAACTTGAGAGGCTCGCAAGCGAAGGCCACCGCCCCCCTCTCTCTCCCCACCGGAGGCTCCCGTGCACCGCGCACCAGGCATACCCGGACCCCGCAGACGCCGGCTCGCGGCATGGTCCGCCGCCACCGCCCTGACCCTCTCGGTCGCCGGCCTCGCCACGGCCGCCCCCGCGTCGGCGGCCGACGTCAACAACGTCAGGAACGCGGGCTTCGAGTCCGGCCTGACCAACTGGACCTGTACGGCAGGCAGCGGCACGACGGTCACGTCCCCGGTGCACGGGGGCACCGGGGCCCTGAAGGCGACCCCGTCCGGCCAGGACAACGCCCAGTGCACCCAGTCGGTCGCGGTCAAGCCCAACTCGACGTACACGCTCGGCGCGTGGGTGCAGGGCGGCTACTCGTACCTCGGCGTGACCGGCACGGGCACCACGGACGTCTCCACCTGGACCCCCGACTCCCCGTCCTGGAAGCAGCTGTCGACGACCTTCACCACCGGCGCCTCGACCACCTCGGTCACGGTCTACACCCACGGCTGGTACGGCCAGGCGGCCTACTACGCCGACGACATCACCGTCTACGGCCCCGACGGCGGCGGAGGCGGCGACCCGGCCCCCACCGTCCCGGCGGCCCCGACCGGCCTCTCCGTCACCGGCACGACCTCCTCCTCGGTCTCCCTGTCCTGGTCCCCGGTCTCGGGCGCGACGGGCTACAACGTCTACCGCAACGGCACGAAGGTCACGGCCGTGACGGGCACGTCCGCGACGGTGACCGGCCTGGCCGCCGCCACGTCGTACTCCTTCCAGGTCACGGCGGCCAACGCGGCGGGTGAGTCCGCGAAGTCGGCCACGGTGACCGGGACGACGTCCTCCGGCACGGGCGGCGGAGGCGGGACGCTCCCCAAGCACGCGGTGACCGGCTACTGGCAGAACTTCAACAACGGCGCCACCGTCCAGAAGCTGTCCGACGTCCCCTCCGCCTACGACATCATCGCGGTGGCCTTCGCCGACGCGACCTCCACACCGGGCGCGGTGAGCTTCTCACTCGACTCCGCCGGCCTGGGCGGCTACACGGTCGACCAGTTCAAGGCCGACATCAGGGCCAAGCAGGCGGCCGGCAAGAAGGTCATCATCTCGGTAGGCGGCGAGAAGGGCTCGGTGTCGGTCAGCGACGCGGCATCGGCCACGAACTTCGCCAACTCGGTCTACTCGCTGATGCAGACGTACGGCTTCGACGGCGTCGACATCGACCTGGAGAACGGCCTCAACGCGACCTACATGACCCAGGCCCTGCGCGCCCTGTCGTCGAAGGCCGGCTCCTCCCTGATCATCACCATGGCCCCGCAGACGATCGACATGCAGTCGACGTCGAACGCCTACTTCCAGACCGCGCTGAACGTGAAGGACATCCTCACCGTCGTCAACATGCAGTACTACAACAGCGGTTCCATGCTGGGCTGCGACGGCAAGGTCTACAGCCAGGGCACGGTCGACTTCCTCACCGCCCTCGCCTGCATCCAGCTGGAAGGCGGCCTCTCCCCGTCCCAGGTCGGCCTCGGCCTCCCGGCCTCCACCCGAGCGGCGGGCAGCGGCTACGTCTCCCCCACGGTGGTCAACAACGCCCTGGACTGCCTCACCGCCGGCACGAACTGCGGCACCTTCAAGCCCTCCAAGACCTACCCAGCCCTGCGCGGCGCGATGACCTGGTCCACCAACTGGGACGCGACCTCGGGCAACGCCTGGTCGAACCCGGTGGGGGCACATGTGCACGCGCTGCCGTGACCTGACCTGAACTGTTGTCGTCCAGCGCCCGGGCCTTGCGGTCCGGGCGCTGCCGTGCGCACGCACGACGGCCGAAACCCGCTCCCTCGTAGAATTCCGGGCTTCAACGCAGGCATCCGCAAGGGCCGCGGTACCGAAGCGGAGGGGACGGCAGGCTCGCTTCGCCGCCGTGCCGATTCACGTGCTCACGGTAAGCGCCGACTCGCTCCGGCGACCTGCGCCGCCAGGAGTTGCGCCAGGCCCCCCCAGATTCCCGAGCCCGCCGACGGCTGCCGCTGGCCACCCCCAGGCCCAGCCCCAGCCCCAGTCGTGCGTTACTCACTTTCGGGTGAGGAGTGATGCTGTGGGGTGTTGAAATGCGCACCTCTCGGGGCGTCCGGGTCATAGATGGACATTGCAGTCGAGAGTTGTGGAAATGTGCTCGATTCGTAACAACCGTCGTGTATCCGTGATCCGGATCGTGCGGGGTCGCAAGGTGGGGGCGTGCGGCCACCCGGTCGTCACAGAGCCCTTGTGAAGGGGGACTTCGTGTCCGTTTCCGTTTCCGTCACCGCGCGCCGCGTCGCCGCGGCCGTCGTCACCGCGGTCGCCGTGGTCTGCGCCGCCGCCCTGCCGGCCTCGGCTGCCGACCCCGACCACGGCCGTGGCCACGGCCGCTCCTACCACCCGCGTGTGGTCATCAGCGACGTGCAGTACCGGCCGTCGGACCGCCGTGACGTCCGCGGCCCGGGCGACCGCCCGCTCAACAGGGAGTGGGTGGAACTCACCAACGAGGGCCGCGAGAGCGTGTACCTCGACGACTGGACGCTGTCGGACGAGGACGGCAACACCTACCGGTTCCGGCACTACCGGCTCGGGGGCCACAAGAGCGTCCGGGTGCACACCGGGTTCGGCCGGGACCGCGGGGGCGACCTCTACCAGGACCGTCGGTGGAGCGTGTGGGACCGCGACCGCGACACCGCGATCCTGCGGGACGACGACGGCCGCATCGTGGACGCCACGTCCTGGGGCCACGACCGCCACGACCACCGCGGTGACCGCGGCGACCACGGTCACCGCGACGGCGGGTGGCACGGCCACCGTCACTGACCCGCGGTCGGCCGGGCCCCGCCAGCCGCGCTGAGCGCCGGCCCCGTCGCCCTCAGCCCTCGTCCGCACGGCAGCGCGCCATTCCGCCCGGGATGGC